>JADGAZ010000006.1 GCA_015231755.1 Magnetococcales bacterium
CGGCTTGCCTACATGTTGCGTGATTCCTGCTGCTCCATGCTGTTGACGCAACAAAAATATCTCGACACGCTGCCAACTCGGGATCTCTCGGTCCATTGTCTGGATGCTGACCAGGCGCCCCCACACCACGGACGCGGGTGGAGCCTTTGACCTTGGGAGAGTTGGGGCGTTTTTTGAAGGATCCGGTCAAGAGTTTCTTTCAGCAGCGGTTGGGGGTGCGTTTTGAAAGCGAGGAGACCTTGCTGGAGGATCAGGAACCCTTTGCCCTGGACGGTCTGGAGACCTGGAAGTTGCTGGATGGCCTGTTGCGGGAACCGGAGGAACGGGGGGTGTCCGAGGGGCTGGAGCGGGTTCGTTTGCGGGGTCAACTGGCTGCCGGTGGGTTCGGAGTGCTGATGGCCGAAGCGTTGCGGGCGCCTTGGGAAGAGGTATCGGGGCGGTGTCGGGTGGCGCGGGCCCGCTGGCCGCTTGCGGTTGCCGACGAGGAGGAGGTGGCCTGGGAGGGGGTGGTCGCAGGAGAGCTTGTGAAGATCGTGGATCGGGTGAGCGGCGTGGGGGTGGATGGTCTGGGTCGACGGGGTCGGGTGGTGGTGACGGCGAGTGTGCTGGTGAAGGGTCAGGCCAGCCGGTTGGACAAGACCATCGTGCCCTGGGTGGAGCATCTGGGGGCCCATCTGGCCGGAGGTCCGTTGACCACGGTGGTGCTGGGTCGGGGGGGGGAGATCGTGTTTGGGCCTTTGACGGTGGCGGAGGCCGGCGACAGGCTCAACGGGATTGTGACCGCCTGGCGGCAGGGGATGTCTCAGCCGTTGCCCCTGGCCGTCCGGACCGCTTTTGTCTGGCTGGCGGGGCAGGCGGATGGGGAGAATGGGCCAGACGGCGCGGTGGAGTATGCCAGGGAGGTGGAGGAGAATCCTTATCTGCGGCGGAGCTATCCGGATTATGCGTCGCTGGTGGCCGGCGGGGGTTTCGCCACCCTGGCGGAGGCGCTGTTGAAACCGTTGCGGGATGCGGCGGAAAGAGGGGACCGTGATGGCTGAGGGGATGTTGCCGGTGGAACTGGATCCCTTGCGGTTTGCGTTGCGGGGCCGTCACCTGATCGAAGCCAGCGCCGGAACCGGCAAGACCTACACCATCGCGTTGCTGTATGTGCGGTTGGTGCTGGGACATGGGGAGGCGCGGGAGGGGGTGGTGCGGCCATTGACCCCTCCGGAGATTCTGGTGGTTACCTTCACCAAGGCGGCCACCCGGGAGTTGCGGGACCGGATCCGGGTGCGACTGTCCGAGGCGGCGGCCTGTTTCCGGGCCGATGCCGGGGATGCAACCGGAGACAAGGCCGGAGAAAGACCTGGAGAAAAATCCGGTGACAAGGCCCTTTTGGCCCTGCGCGGGGAGTATCCGTCGGACTCCTGGCCCGGTTGCGCCCGCAAGCTGCAACTGGCCGCCGAGTGGATGGACGAGGCGTCGGTGGAGACCATTCATGGCTGGTGCAACCGCATGTTGCGGGAACACGCTTTCGACAGCGACAGTTTGTTCACCCAGCAACTGGAGGCGGATCAGGGGGAGTTGCTGGCGGAGGTGGTGCGGGATTACTGGCGGGTGTTTCTGGCTCCGTTGACTTTGGAGCCGGCACGGGAGGCTTACGCCTGTTGGCCGCATGTGGGGGTGTTGCAGGAGAAGGTGCGTCGGCTGTTGCGCCACACCGAGGGCATCAACGACGGGCAGACCGACCCTCCCGCCGCGATTCTGGAGGAAGGTCTGGTCATCAAGCGACGGCTTGCGGCCATGAAGCCGGATTGGCGGATATGGGTGCCGGAGTTGCGCGGGTTGCTGGATCGGGCGGTGGCGGCCAAACAGGTGGATGGGCGCAAGATCCAGGCCCGTTATTACGGACCCTGGCTGAACGCCCTGGAGCAGTGGGCCCAGGATCCCGCGCCTTCGTTGTTGGTCTTGAGCGACACTGCCTGGCAGCGTCTGACTCAGGATGGTCTGGCTGAGGCGTGGAAGCGGGATGCCCCGCCGGAGCATCCCGCGTTGCGCGCTTTGATGGTGATCCGGCGGGAACAGGCGGGGCTGGCGCGGAATGGTCACCGTTTGCTGGGGCATGCGGCGGGTTGGATCGCGGAGCGGTTCGCGGCCGAGAAGGCCGGGCGGGCCTTGATGGAGTTTGACGACGTGTTGCAGCGTCTGGATGCCGGATTGCGCGGTCCCAATGGGGCGCGACTGGCGGGGATCATCCGTCAGCAATTTCCCGTGGCCCTGATCGACGAGTTTCAGGATACGGATCCGCTGCAATACCGGATCTTTGACACGGTTTATCCGGACCACACCGGGGAGGGGGATGGCACGGCATTGATTTTGATCGGCGATCCCAAGCAGGCGATCTATTCGTTTCGGGGTGCGGACATCCATACTTATCTATTGGCCCGGCGTCTGCCCCCGGCGCGTATCCACACCTTGAAAACCAACCATCGCGCCACCACGGCCATGGTGGCGGCGGTCAACCGGCTGTTTTCCAGCGCCGAGGGGCGGGGGGGAGCCGGGGCTTTTTTGCAGCGGGGGAGCGATGGCGCCAATCCCATTCCTTTTGTGGCGGTGGAGGCCCAGGGGCGGGGGGATGTCTTTATGGTGGACCAGGAAATCCCCCCCGCCATGACCGTGTGGTGGTCGGAGGATTCTCTGGCGGCCATGGCGGAGGCCTGCGCGGGGGAGATGGTGCGGCTGTTGACTTTGGGACAGTCGGGTCGGGCCGGGTTCGCCGGGCCGGATGCGCTCTGGCGACCGGTGGCGCCGTCGGACATGGCGGTATTGGTGAATGGCCGCAAGGAGTTTGAGGCCATGCGGGTCGCCCTGGGGGCGCGGGGGGTGCGGTGTGTCTATCTTTCCGACAAGGAGTCGGTGTTTCAGACCCCTCGGGCTGTGGAGTTGCGTCATTGGCTGGCGGCTTGCGCCGCGCCGGAGGATCCGAAACGGATTCGCGCCGCTTTGGCCACCGGGATTCTGGGACTGGGCTGGGATGAGATCGACGCTTTGAGCCGGGATGAGGGGCTGTTGGATCGGCGCATCCGGCAGTTTCGCGTCTATCAGGAGTGTTGGCGTCGTCAGGGGGTGTTGCCGATGTTGCGACGCCTGATGCACGATTTCCGGGTGCCGGAACGCTTGCTGGGGGAGGGGTGGAGCGGGGAGGCGGATGGGGAGCGGGTGTTGACCGACTTGTTGCATCTGGCCGAACTGCTGCAAAAGAACAGCGCCGCCCGGGAGGGGGAGCAGGCGTTGATCCGGGATCTGGATCAGCAGATCCGGGACGGGGAGCGGGGTGCGGAAGAGGAGGGGGAACGGCTGATGCGGCTGGAAAGCGATGCGGATCTGGTGCGCGTCGTGACCGTACACAAGTCCAAGGGGCTGGAGTACCCGTTGGTTTTTTTTCCATTCGCCGCCAGTTGCCGCCCGGTGAGCAGCCGGGATTTGCCCACGGTCTGGCGTGACGCTCAGGGAGAAGCCCGTTTGGCGTTCGACGATCCGGATGGCGCGGTGATCGGGCAGTTGGACCGGGAGCGGCTGCGGGAGGATGTGCGCAAGCTGTATGTGGCCTTGACCCGCGCCCGGTATGCCACCTGGGTGGGGATCGTGGTCACGGGTGGCAGTGGAGGGTTTGACAAAAGCGCCATCCGACACCTTCTGACCAGCCAGGAGAAGCTCACCATTGAGGAACTCGCCCCGCTGCTGACCGCCCTGAATCATCCCGGATCCCCCATTCTGGCCGCTCCCGCCCCGGCTCCCGAACCGTTGCGTTTTCAGCCTGTCGAACAACGGCAGGCCATCGGTGGCGCCCGTCGTGTCCGCAGGGTGGTGCGGGAGGGGTGGTGGATCGGCAGTTATTCGGCCATCAACACCCCGGCTGGCCGGATCGCGGGGGTGGAGGCTCCGGAGAGTCCGGGGGAGGATCTGTTCCGGGAGTTGGGTTGGGGCCGGGAGGAGGGGCAGCCGGATGAAGAGGCTGTTTTCGCGGAGATGGGGGGGATGCGTTCCTGGCATGCCTTTCCACGGGGGGCCAAGGCAGGCACCTTTTTGCACGAGTTGCTCTCCTGGTGCGCGTTGCAGGGGTTTGCGCGGGTGGTCGCCAACCCGGAAGGGTTGCGGGAGGTGGTGGCCCGGCGTTGTCAGCCTCGGGGCTGGAGTGGCTGGAGCGATGTGGTGACCCTGTGGCTGCTGCGGATTGTGTCCACACCGTTGGATTTTTCTGCCTTGACCGGCGAGCCGGACAGCCTGTGCCGCCTGATGGATCTGACCACCTGTCAGGCGGAAATGGAGTTTCTGGTGGCGGCCCGACGGGTTCGGACCGGGGAGATCGATCGGCTGGTGTGTGCCCATACCTTGCGCGGAGCGGAGCGTCCCGGCGTGGCGGAGCAGGTGTTGCATGGCATGCTGAAGGGGTTCATGGATTTGGTGTTCGAGTACCGGGGGCGGTATTTCGTGCTGGATTACAAATCCAATCACCTGGGTTGGGAGGATCGGGCCTACGGCGGGGAGAATCTGTGCGCCGAAATGCTCCAGGCCCGCTATGAGTTGCAGTATGTGTTGTATCTGTTCGCCTTGCATCGCCATCTTCAGGCGCGGTTGCCGGATTATGATTATGATCGCCACATGGGTGGGGCGATCCATTGGTTTGTGCGGGGGCTGGAGGCTCCGGGGCAGGGGGTGTTCGTGGATCGACCCTCCCGGCAACTGTTCGAGGCGTTGGATGGGCTGTTCGACGATCTCCAGCCGGAGGAGCAGCCATGATGACCCCATTCGATATGCTCGCGCTCCTGGCCCGTTGGCAGAAGTACTCCTGGTTGCGGCCCATGGATGTGGCTTTTGCCGGTTTTTTGCAGGAGATGGCCCCGGCCTGCGATCCGTGGTTGTTGCTGGCCGCGGCCCTGGTGAGCCATCAGGCCGGGCGGGGACATGTGCAACTGGATCTGGGGGCGGTGCTGGTCCATCCGGAGTTGGCCCTGGCCATTCCCCCGGAAGGGGTCCGAGTCCCCGAGCTTCGGGATCCGGATCGGCCCGACCGGGTGTTGGCCGGATTGGACCTGAAACGCTGGCAGGACGCCCTCGCCTATCCCGTAGTGGTGCAGTGGGATTCCGGCGGCGAGGAGGCCAGCAACACCCCGTTGGTTTTCCATCGGAATTGTCTGTATTTGCGTCGCCATTGGCAGTGCGAGCGGGAGGTGCGTGCGGGTCTGGCGTGGCGTCTGGCCATGCCGGTCACGCCGATGCCCCAGGCCGGAGCGATCCGACGGATTCTCGATGGGCTGTTGCCCACCCGTACCGGGTTGGGTGAGCGTGCGGACTGGCAAAGAATGGCCTGCTCCCTCATGGCCCGCAGCCGGTTCGGGGTGATCACCGGCGGGCCGGGCACCGGCAAGACCACCACCGTGGTCCGGCTGTTGGCCCTGTTGCAGCTTCTGGCCCTCGGCGGGCAGCCGGAAGGGGAGAGAGAGTCGGGAGGCAGGCCGCCGCGTCCGTTGCGCATCCGTCTGGCCGCGCCCACCGGCAAGGCGGCGGCCCGTTTGAGCGACTCCATCACCGGCGAGATCGACCGTCTGGCCCGAACGGGTCAGGGGTGGGGAAAAGAGACCGATCTGGCCATTCCCCGTCAGGTGACCACCTTGCACCGCCTGTTGGGAGCGCAGCCGGAGAGCCGTCATTTTCGCCACAATGCCACCCATCCGTTGTGGATCGATGTGTTGGTGATCGACGAAGCCTCCATGGTGGGGCTGGAACTGATGGCCGATGTGCTGGCCGCGCTTCCGGCCTCGGCCCGCCTGTTCTTGTTGGGGGACCGGGACCAGCTCGCTTCGGTGGAGGCCGGTTCCTTGCTGGGGGAGTTGTGTCAACGGGCGGTGGCCGGGCACTACACCCCGCAGACCGCCCTTTGGTTGCAGGAGTCCACGGGACACCCGCTGGAAGACGAGCGGATCGATCCGGAAGGGACTCCTTTGGATCAGGCGGTGGTGATGCTGCGGCGCAATTTTCGTTTTTCCGAGTCGAGCGGCATCGGTCGGCTGGCTCAGGCGGTCAACACCGGGGATCCGGATGCGGTGGCGGCCATCTGGAATCAAGGCTATGAGGATCTGGCGTGGTTTGCCATGGCCGAACAGGAGGCGTTGTTCGCGGCTTTGGTGGTCGATGGGGTGGAGGTGGTGAATTCGGTGGTGGTGGCCTCTTCCAGAGGCGGAGAGTATGCCGCCCGTCGGGGGGGGTATCGGGGATATCTGGCCTGTGTGCGGGAGCGCAGACCGGCGCTGGAGGCGGGACCCGAGGCGTTTGATCACTGGGCGACCGAGGTGGCTTGCGCCCATGGGGGATTTCAGGTGTTGTGCGTGTTGCGTCAGGGTCCATGGGGGGTGGAGGGGTTGAACGGACGCATTGCCCGCCATTTGCGGGAGGCGGGATGGATCCCGGGGGGCCGGGAGTGGTATCCGGGCCGACCGGTGATGATCACCCGCAACAATCATGAACTGGGGCTGATGAACGGGGATATTGGCATCACCCTGGAGCGGCCCGTGGAGGGGCAATGGACCTTGCGGGTGGCGTTTCCCGGCAAGAGTGGCACGGATGAGACGGTGCGCTGGTTTCCGCCGAGCCGTCTGTCCCACGTCGAGACGGTTTTCGCCCTCACGGTTCACAAGTCCCAAGGCTCGGAGTTCTCCCGCGTGGCGCTGGTGCTGCCCGATCACCCCACCCCGATCCTCACCCGCGAACTGCTCTACACCGGCATCACCCGCGCCCGTGATGGCTTTGTGCTGGCCTGCGCCGGGGATCGCTCTCTGCTGCAACAGGCGGTGACCCGCCGCGTGACCCGCGCCGGTGGCGTGGTGGCAGGCGAAGGGGGGGGATTGGGGTGATCGGTGTTGGTATTGGAGGGGGTGGGGTGGTAGGATGGTTGGGATGAAAGCAACGTGAAGCGGTTCTTGCGCTACAGTTGCGCCCGAATTCTGGAAAATGTGCCGAAAATGGTCCAGAATGTGGTTAAAGATGGGTAAATCTCATTGATTTTAAGGAAGGAATAGGTCAATCAGACGCCAAGCCGCTCCGCAGCCCGTTAAAGTTGCTCCATCGGCGTTCAGAGCGACAAAGCGATCACGGCGTGAACGGGCTTCTGTTGGGGGACTCAAGGAGGTACACCCATGAACGAATATCAGGGTATGCGTTGGTTCAAATGCGATCTGCATGTTCATACGCCAGCAGATCCACAGCATTGGCAAGGCTCCCCCATCGTTCCCGGCCAGGAGTCACTGAGCGCCACAGAGTTTGCGGAGGCGTGCCATCAAACTGGATTGGATGCGATTGCCGTCACGGATCACAATTTCCTTAGTAAAGACTTTTTGCCCTATCTCAAGGATGCATTGGCTGAGATCGAGCATAAACATGGACACAAGATAATACTGTTTCCAGGATTCGAATTTGAAGCCGATGTTGGAAAAGGCATGCATGTACTTTGTCTTTTTGAACCGGATACGAATCTGTTGACAATTGACCATATTTTGACGGAATGTGGGGTTTATCTCCCAAGAGTTCAGGATGGCAGACTCCAGAAGTCGGTTAAGAGGTTGCCTGAGATTCTTGGTATTATTCAAAAGGGAAATGAGCAATCGGGATGGCGTGGGATTGTGATTGTCCCGCATGTTTTTGAAAACAGTTTATTTGATAATGACCGGATCAGCGAATGGCTGCAACAAGAAGAATTCATCAATCCTGATCTTTTGGCGGTTGAAGTTCCGAAACCCGTCGAAAGAATGGGAACGAATTTTAAAAAATTGTTTCGTTCAGGATCAGATTGTGATCCCGGATGGCGACGATCTCGCCCCATTGCCACCTTAATGGGGTCTGACAATAAAAAGCTGATCGAAAAAGATGCATCAGGCCGACCGGTAGCCAACAGTTTGGGTTATCGGTACACCTGGATCAAGATGTCGAAACCGTCCATCGAGTCGTTGCGACAGGCCTTCCTGGATCCGGATTCCCGTATCCGTCCATCTGGAGACGATCCATCCAGTCAGGAAAAACACGCGCGCATCTTGTCTCTGTCGGTAAACAATGCCGCTTTCCTGGGGAATCAGCAAATCGTTTTTTCTCCCAATTTTAACGCCATCATTGGCGGTCGCGGCAGTGGCAAGTCGGCGATCCTGGAAGGGATGCGTCTGGCCATGGGCAAGGACGATGATCCAAAGTTGGATGACAGAGCCAGGGAGAAGGTCAGGCGCATCCGGGAGTTGTTGACAAAGAATGCTGGTTCCCAAGTGCGGGTCCATTGGCGTGATGCTGACGGAGTGGAGGATCATCTGCTTTACGTGGTAACACAAGCAGGCAATGGTTCCTGCCGCGTTGCGGATCGATCCATGCAGGATCTCTCTTCCTTTCTGAGTGATCTGCCGGTGCAATTTTTCAGTCAGCAGCAGTTGAATCAGATCACGGAACGAGGTGGAAATGTGCTATTGACCCTCCTGGATGAATTCTCCAGAGAGGAACTGAAACCTTTGTTGCAAAAGGAATCCGAACTGCGACGTGAGATTGGGCAACTCTTCACATCCACGGCCATTCTTGAGCAAACGGACAAGGATCTGAGTCGTCTGCAACAAGAAAGTGCCGACCTGGAACGGCAATGGGAGGCCCGTTCCGCCCTTCAGGAGGATGCCCGCAAACATCAAGGACTCAAAGCAGAACAAGCCTATATTCAAAAAATGAAAAGCGCTTTGGAGGAGGATTTTGTTCGTTTGACAGATGTGGCGAACGATATTTACGAAACGCATGTAGACTTGGGATCGATCATCGAACGATGGCCTCACGGAGCGTGGTTCCAGGAAAAGAATGAGCGGATTTTACAAGCCAAGGAAATCCTGAAAGACACCATTGGCCAAGCGGTGGAAACCTGCCGCAAGACTGTTTCCGAGATGTTTGGAGGCGATCCGAAATGGCCTGACATCGAACAGCAGTTTGAACAAGCCGATGCGACGTTTGCCCAGGCTTGCGCGGCCAAGGGTATTGATCCCGCAGATGTCAGTCGGATTCAGGAAATTGGCCAGAAGAGAACCTTCAAAAAGCAGGAACTGGAACAGAAGAAGAAAGAACGTCTCCGGTTGCAACAGCTTCTGGGAAAGATGCCGGAATTGTTCCAGCAACTGCATGCCAATTGGTTGGCCTGTCATGAGGTTCGCAAGCGCGTCGCCGATGAGATCGTGCAAGCTGCTAAGTCTGGTAGCAAGTCGGTGATCGGATTGATGGTATCCTATTTTTCAGATGCGGTTTCATTTAAAACGGTTTGGAGAAAATTAAAGCCAAAAGGCACTACTCGGTTGGGACGAAACTGGGAAGAAATTGGGGAAATTTTCCGAGAAGAGTATCTGAATGGTGGGTATGGCGACCGTGCTTCCTTATGGTTCATTTTGCAATCCTGGATGGAATCCGAAGAAACCATGCCAGCCAGGTTGCAAACAGAACTTGGGAAACTTCAGATTTCTATGACAGAAATCAAATTGCATTTTTCTGATACTGTACGTCAGGAGTGGCAGGAAACGCAACTGATTCGTATCGACGACACAGTGGATCTTGTGTTGTACCAAAGCAATGGTCATGACGAGGTTGGTCGGGTTTCGGATGGCACTCTTTCCGATGGTCAACGTAATACAGCGGCTTTGGCCATGTTGTTGGCCAGAGGGAATCATCCTCTGGTTATTGACCAACCGGAAGACGAGTTGGATTCCAATTTTATTTTCCAGGAACTGGTTCCCATGCTGCGTCGATTGAAGCATTCCCGACAGATCATCCTGGTCACCCATAACGCCAATCTCCCCGTCAACGGAGATGCCGACTTGGTGTATGCGCTTAAAGCGCAGGGTGGGCATGGCGTCAAACGCGCTACAGGAGGATTGGATCGGGCGGATGTGACCCTGGCAGTTCTGGACATCATGGAGGGATCTGAACAGGCTTTTCGCCAGCGTAAAGAAAAGTACCATTTCTGAAACGGACAACATCCATGTATGAATCCACTGATGAATTGATGCGCGAAATACTCGCGGGTGAGGACACCTACCTGGAATTCAAGGAGGTGGTCTTCCGTGGAGACCAACCCCGTTTTGCCAACGAGGAAGGCCGCGCACCCAAAATGATCGCAGAAGTTTTCGTGAGCATGGCCAACACCGAAGGCGGGAGCGTGGTATTTGGTATCAACAAATTCGGGGAGGTGGTGGGTATCGACCCTGACAAACGCAACCTCCTGGAACAATGGGTGGTCAACTGTGCCTTGGACTCTTGTGAGCCAAAAGGCAGCCTGGAGCCGCGATTGAATTGGCGTTATCTGCCAAACCTTGATGGTGTGGACAAGTTGGTCTTGCATCTCGATGTTCCAAAGTCGCGTTATTATGTTCATCACACGTCGGATGGAAAATTTTTGAAACGGGTTGGCAGTCATCGCACCCCCATTCCTGCGGAGCAACTTGGGCGTTTACTGGCGACCAGAAGCTTGTTGATGCCCTTCGAGGAACGTCCTTGTCCTGGCACGTTGCTGGACTCGTTTAATCGGGAACGGTTTGATGCCTACTATACGAGACGCTTTGGTTCCCCATTGCGTGAAAGCGGCGTTCCTGTCGAGCGGTTACTGGAAAATTTGAAGTTGGGGCTGAGGATGGATGATGGTTCATGGCGTTTGACCAATCTTGGGGTTCTATTGTTCACGGATCGTCCACAAAACCACCTGACGGGTGCTTACATCGAAATCGCCATGCACGATCATGCGGTGGCCGATGGAAATACTTTGGATGTCAAACGTTTTGAAGGACCGGTCAGCAATCAAATTGAATCCGTGCTCGATTATCTTCTGAAAAGCCCTTTTCTCGCCATCCGTTCTGAAAAAACCGCCTTGGGGCGAGTGGATAAACCTGCCTATAGCGCACTGGCCGTTCAGGAAGCAATCGTCAATGCCGTGGTCCATCGTGACTATGAATTGACGGGTTCCCAGATCATCATCAACGTATTTCCTGACCGATTGGAAATCAGAAATCCGGGTTTCCTGCACAATACCCTGAAGCCGGAAGACCTGTACGCCGGTTGTCAGCCTATGCGACGTAATCAGCATTTGTCTGGTTTTTTCCGTGATTTTCCCAGCCCTGTTAACGGACGCAGCCTGATGGAGGCACGAGGCGTGGTTTTTCTCTCTTTGGTACGGGAAAGCATGGAGCTGTCCGGTCGCACTCCTTCCTTTGAAGTGATTGGTCAAGGGATCAAATTGACCATCTTTGCGGGAGGAGTGGATGCGGATCGGATGATCACAGAGTCTCGGGGTGAGTAACCAGCCAGCAGCGGCATGACTCGACCCGTTTTCGCTTCAATAGGGTCCATTTGACACGGCGTTCTTGCGGAACCTGGAGAGTGATTTCGTTTTATTGTTTGTCTCGGAGATGATGCCCCATGACCCGTGATGCAACCATGCCGTTGATTGTGGCGATCTCTTCCCGGGCGTTGTTCGATCTGGAGGCCAGCCACGCGGTGTTTTGTGAACAGGGAGTGGAGGCGTATGCCCGCTGGCAGATCGAACGGGAGGAAGAACCCCTGAAGCCGGGGCCGGCTTTTCCTTTGGTGCGCAAGCTGCTGGCCTTGAACCGGCTGGATCCGGCCCTGCCCAGCCGGGTCGAGGTGATTCTGCTCTCCCGCAACAGCGCGGATACCGGTTTGCGGGTGTTCAACGCCATCCGGCACCATGGGTTGGAGATCACCCGGGCGGTTTTCACCACCGGTGGCAACCTTTGGCCATACGCGGCGGCGTTTCAGGCCCATCTGTTCTTGTCGCTGGATCCGGAAGACGCGCGGCTGGCTTCCCAGGCCGGATTGGCCGCGGCGGTGATTCTGGCCCCCGGTGGGGAGTCGGTGTCGGAGGCGGGCAACAGTCCGTTGCGCATCGCTTTCGACGGGGACGCGGTGCTGTTTTCGGATGCGTCGGAGCGGATCTATCAGGAGCAGGGATTGGCCGCCTTTCAGGAACACGAAGCCCGCACCGCCCGAGAGCCTTTGCCGGAAGGGCCGTTCAAGCCGTTCTTGGAGGCGATCCAGCGGATTCAACGTCTGCATCCGGTCCACTGCCCGATTCGCACCGCTTTGGTCACCTCGCGGGGGGCGCCGGCCCACGAACGGGTCATCCGCACCTTGCGGGCCTGGGACATTCGGGTGGATGAGCTGCTGTTTTTGGGGGGAAGGGACAAGGGATCGTTTCTGGCCGCCTTCGGGGCCGATATCTTCTTCGACGATCAGACCGGACATTGCGAGTCGGTGCGCCGTTTCGTTCCGGCGGGTCATGTGGTGCGGGGTGTCACCAATCCGATCGGATCCGGTGCTGCATGAAAATCTGTCACACCTCGGATTGGCATCTGGGTCATCTGCTGTGCGGACAGAGACGGCATGAAGAATTCGCGGCCTTTTTGGAGTGGATGGTGGCCACGATTCAACACGAACAGGTCGACGCGCTGCTGATTGCCGGGGATCTGTTCGATACCGCCACGCCGGGCCATCGGGCCCAGGCACTGTATTACCGTTTCTTGTCCGCCGTGGCGCGGTCGTCGTGTCGGCATGTGGTGGTGATCGGGGGCAATCACGACTCCCCTTCTTTCCTGGACGCCCCCAAAAGTTTGTTGTCCGCGCTGCATGTCCATGTGGTCGGGGCGATCACCGACCATCCCGCCGATGAGGTGCTGGTGCTGAAATCCCCGGAAGGGGTACCGGAACTGCTCGTCTGCGCGGTGCCTTATCTGCGGGATCGGGATATCCGCCTGTCCGAAGCCGCCGAAAGCCTGGAAGACAAGGATCGCAAATTGGTCGAGGGGATCCGCCATCATTACGACACGGTGATCTCTCTGGCCTTGCGTCAGCGTCGGGAGTGGGGGGAGGAGATTCCTCTGGTGGTCATGGGGCATCTGTTCGCCAGCGGGGGACGGGTGAACGACGGGGATGGCATGCGGGAGTTGTATGTGGGTTCCCTGGCCCAGGTTTCGTCCGGGATCTTTCCGCAGGAGGTGGATTATCTGGCCCTGGGGCATCTGCATCTGGCCCAGAAACTGGGGGGGGAGGAGACCCGGCGTTACAGCGGCTCGCCGTTGCCTTTGGGGTTTGGCGAGGCGGGACGGCCGAAGAGTGTGTGTCTGGTGACGTTTCAGGGGCGGGCGGCCGAGGTTGCGTTGTTTCCGGTGCCGGTGTTTCGCAGGCTCGAACGGATCCGGGGGGACCGGGAGGCGATTCTGGAGCGCATCCGGACGTTGGTGCAAGAGGGAACGCAGGGCGAGCCGGAGCGGGTATGGATCGAGGTGGTCCACACCGGTGCCGAGTTGATCGGGGATTTGCGGCAGCGGCTGACCGAGTGGGTGGCCGGGAGTGGGTTGGAGATCGTGCGCATCAAGGATGAGCGGCTGTCGGGCCGTGGGGTGGCCGGGGGAGCGGACCGGGAGGGGGAGCGGGTCGAGGAGTTGGACGCAGAGGCGGTGTTCGAGCGTTGTCTGGTGGTCCGGGGGGTGCCCGAGGAGCAGTGTGCCGGGCTGCGTCTGGCGTATCGGGAGATTGTGGCTGCGCTTCACGATGAGGATCCCCACGCGCCGTGACGACGGCAAGGAGCGGGCGATGCGTATTTTGCAGGTGCGTTTCAAGAATCTGAACTCCCTGGTTGGCGAGTGGTCCATGGACTTGACCCATCCGGCCTTTGTGGCGGATGGGATTTTTGTGATCACCGGTCCCACCGGGGCGGGCAAGACCACTTTGTTTGATGCCATCTGTCTGGCCCTGTACGGCAGCACGCCCCGGCTGGGTCGGATCAGTCGCGGCGACAACGAAATCATGTCCCGTTTGAGCGGTGAGTGTTTCGCCGAGGTGACTTTCGAGACCGGCAGTGGGCGTTATCGGTGTCACTGGCGTCAGCATCGGGCGCGCCGCAAGGCGGGAGGGGAGTTGCAGCCTCCGGCCCACGAGATCGCCGACGCCGACACCGGCAAGATCCTGGAAGAGAAACTCGCGGCGGTGGTCGGGCGGGTGGAGCAGGTGACGGGCATGGATTTCGACCGCTTCACCCGTTCCATGCTGCTGGCCCAGGGGCAGTTTGCCGCTTTTCTGCACGCCGCCCAGGGCGCCAGGGCCGAGATTTTGGAGCAGCTTACCGGCACGGAGGTCTACAGCCGGATTTCGAGTCAGGTCCATCGGCGTCGCGGCGACGAGCGGCGCAAACAAGAGAAGCTGGAAGACGAGTTGGCCGGAATCCGTTCCCTGGATGACGAGGAGGAGCGGCGTTTATCCCTGGATCTGGCCCGGGGGATTCTGGTGGAAGAGGCGTTGCGCAATCGGCTGGCGGGGCTGGAGCGGGCGTTGTCCTGGCGGGCCGGGATGGTGGCCTTGGAAGCGGAATTGGCTGGACTGGCGGCCCGGAGACAGGAGTGGTCCCGACGCTGGGAGGCGTTTGCCCCGGTGCGGGAGGAGTTGCGCCGCGCTCATCTGGCTTGGGAACGGATGGCCCGGTATCAGGAGTTGTCCCGGTTGCGGGGGTTGCAGGCTGCCGATCAGGCTGCCCGGGAGGTGCTGTTGGAGCAACGGCCCAAGGTGGTGGTCGCGGTCGAAGAGGCGGAACGGATGCTGATCCAGGCCCGTGAGCGGTGGGAGCGGAGCCGGAGCGATCAGCAGGCGGTGGCCATGGAGATTCGGGTGGCGCGGGAGCTGGATGTGCGTCTGGCGGAGAAGGCCGGACCGGTGCGCATGGCCACAGAGGCGTTGTCCGCGTCGCACAGGCGGTTGAGCGGGGAGCGGGCGCTCCGGGAAAAGGATCGGCTGGCCTGGGAGCGGCAATCGCAAGAGTGGCAACAGTTGGGGATCACCCTGACGGAGCATGCCCTGGATCGGGGGTTGGTGGAGCAGTCCACCGGGATTCAGGCCCGTCTGGAGCAGTGGCGGGAGGTGGGGGTGCGGCGTCGGGCGGCCTTGAAGGCCGTGGAGGGGTTGACCCGGCAGTGGGCGGAGAGCGGCGTGGTGTTGACCCGCTGTGACGAGGCGTGGAACGCCTTGAAGGAGCAGGTTGCCGGCAGCCATCGGGGGTATCTGGAGAAGCGGCGGGATCTGGAGGATCGGCTGGAGCGGCGTGACGCCTCGGTGTGGCGTGGGGAGTGGGGGGCGCTGCGGGAGCGGTCGTTGCGGCTGGAGTCTTTGGTGGGTTTTCTGCGTACACTGCGGGAGTTGCGGGAGGAGCGGGAGGGGTTGGGGCAGCGTCGGGCAGAGCTGTTGGCCGTGCAACGCCGACTGGATGAACGGCTGGAGGAGGCGGAGCGGCAACGTCTGGAGCGGGAGGCGGAGCGCAACGGGCTGGAGCAGCGGTTGTCCGACATTCAGGGCATCTTGAATTTCGAGCAGGCCCGTCAGCGTTTGCGGGCGGGGCAGGAGTGTCCCTTGTGCGGGGCCAGGGAGCATCCGTTTGTGGAGGCGGATCACCTGCCGGTGCCGGATGAGACCCGGGAGGCGTTGCGGCGGGTGCGGGAGACGTGGCAACAGGTGTGGGAGGGGCTGCAAGCGTTGCGGTTGGAACGGTTGGGGGCTGAAAAGGATCTGGAGCGGGTGGAAGGTCGCATCGGCGAGTGTGGGGCTGCATCCAAGGAGTTGGAGGCGGATGTCCAGCAGGCGTGTGCGGATTTGGGTCTGGAGGTGGAGCGGGTGATGGCCTGCGAGTCGGAAGCGGCGCGACTGCTGGAGGAGAGTCGGGAGGGTCTGATCCGGGAGTCTGCCAGGGTCGCGGCCATCGATGCGCTGGAAAAGGAAGTGGGGGTGTTGCGGGAGGCGTTGGAGGGGGTGCGTGTCCGTGAGGCCAGCGCGGAGCGGGAGCGTGGGGAGGCCTTGCATCGGCGGGAGGGGATCGGGCGGGAGTTGGAGCGGGTCGGTGGGGAGCGGGAGGATCTGGAGCGGCGGGAGCGGGAGTTGCGCCATGGTTTGGAGCGGGTATTGGCGGAGTATGGCCTTGATTTGAGCAGGTTTGATGATCTGGAGAGTCTGCGGGGGGAGTTGACCCGGCGGCGGGAGCGTTGGCTGGCTTTGGAGGCCCGCAAAGGGGTTTTGGAGGGATCGATTGGGAAGCTGGAGTGGGCGTTGAACCATCGGGCCGGACAGATTCAGGGGCTGGAAGAAGAGGCGCACGCCCTGGAGCGCGGGCTGGCGACGTTGCGGGAGGAGTGGGAGGGGTTGAAGGGGGAGCGGTGGCGGGTGTTCGGGGAGAAGAGTCCGGATCAAGAAGAGTGGCGGCTGGCCGAGGCGGTGCGCGCGGCGGAAAACCGGGTGAATGGTTTGACCACCGATCTGGAGCGCGGGCGGCAGGAGCGGGCGCGGCTGGAAAGCGGACTGGCGGAGCTGGAACGGACCCTGAACGAACGGGCGGGACAGTTGGCCGGGGAGGAGTCCGGGTTCCGGGTGGAGTTGGCGGGGTTGGGATTTGTGGACGAGGCGGATTTTGTCGCGGCGGTTTTGCCGGAGGAGGCCCGTCGGCAGGGGCTGCTGCGGGAGAAGGGGTTGTCCGACGAGGAGACGGAACTGCGCTCTTTGGAAAACGAAAAGCGCGGGCGTCTGGCGGATGAGCGCTCCAGACAGATGACGGATCGATCCGTCGAGGTTTTGGAGTTGGCCCGCAACCGGTGCGGGGTGCGGCAGCGGGCTTTGCAGCAGGCGATGGGGGGCATGCGTCTGAAACTGACCGAACACGCTTTGGCCCAGCAACAAAAACAAGAGCAGTTGCGGATTTTAGAGGCGCAAAAGAGGGAGTGCGCCCGCTGGGAGCAGTTGCATGAGCTGATCGGTTCCGAAGACGGCAAACGGTATCGCGAGTTTGTGCAGGGGTTGACCTTCGAGCGGGTGCTGATTCTGGCCAACCGGCAGTTGCGCGGCATGACGGATCGTTATGCCCTGGTGCCGGACCCGGAGCATCCGTTGAACATTCACATGGTGGATTATTATCAGGCCGGGGAGGTGCGCTCGGCTCGGAATCTGTCCGGTGGCGAGACTTTTCTGGTGA
This sequence comes from Magnetococcales bacterium, assembly GCA_015231755.1. Lineage (NCBI taxonomy): Bacteria > Pseudomonadati > Pseudomonadota > Magnetococcia > Magnetococcales > Magnetococcales bacterium. The sequence continues at coordinate 17,054 of JADGAZ010000006.1, forward strand.
GTCTGGCGTTGGCGTTGGGGCTGTCGGGCATGGCCAGTCGCACGATCCGGGTGGATTCGCTATTTCTGGATGAGGGGTTCGGCACCCTGGACGAGGAGGCCTTGGAGGTGGCCCTGGAGACGTTGGCCGGGTTGCGTCGCGAGGGCAAGTTGATCGGGGTGATTTCCCACGTTTCCGCGCTTCAGGAACGGATTCGCACCCGGATTCGGGTCACGCCCCGGTCCGGTGGTCGCAGTGTGTTGTCCGGACCGGGGTGCGATGGACCCAGGGGGTGATTTCGGATTGGGAGTGTGGGGGTCGTGTTGTGCTTGACCTGTCGGGGCAAGGGCTGTATGGAATATATGGCGTGAATGGGTGGGGATTGATGATGCCCACTTTGTTTTTTCGATCCGGCGATCTTTTCCGATCCGGTTGACCCATCCGAAGGCGGCGCACTTCCGGTCGTCGTCCAAGCGAGCGCGAAATATGAACGGGGCCCTTGTTGAACAGGCGCGGGTGCTGATCGTCGATGACCTGCCAACCAATGTCAAGGTGCTGGTGGAGACCTTGCGGGGGGAGTATGCGGTATCGGTGGCCACCCACGGTCCAGAGGCGTTGAGACTGGCTGGACAGGCTCCCATGCCGGATTTGATCCTGCTGGATGTCATCATGCCCGGCATGGATGGGTATGAGGTGTGCGAGCGACTCAAGGCCAGAGAAGTGACGCGGGAAATTCCGGTGATCTTCGTCACCGCCAAGGTGGATGCCAGCGACGAAGCCAAGGGATTCGCCCTGGGGGCGGTGGATTACATTGTCAAGCCGTTTCACAGCAACGCCGTGCTGGCCCGGGTGCGCAATCATCTGGAACTCAAGCGTCATCGGGACTCCCTGCGGCGCATGATGGAGGATCTGGCCCGGGCCAGGGACGCCGCCGAGGCGGCCAACCGGGCCAAAAGCGATTTTCTGGCCAACATGAGCCACGAAATCCGTACCCCCATGAACAGCATCATCGGCATGACCGAACTGGTCTTGGAAACCGAAGCCGATCCCACACGGCGCAAATATTTGAGTACGGCCCTGTCATCGGCCCGCAGCCTGTTGCGGCTGATCAACAATATTCTGGATCTTTCCAAGGTCGAAAGCGGCAATCTGCAACTGGAAACCGTGGTCTTCGACCTGCGGCAGGTGGTCGAGGAGTCTTTGGAATCCATGGCCATCCTGGCCCGGTCCCGGAAACTGGAGTTGACCTGGCAGATCGCGGCGCGGATTCCCAACTGTTTTTTCGGGGATCCCACCCGGTTGCGGCAGGTGTTGATGAATTTGCTGGGCAATGCCATCAAGTTCACCGAGCGGGGCGGCGTGGAGATCGGTGTGGAACCGGTTGCCGAAGGGATCCGTTTCGCGGTGCGCGACAGCGGAATCGGCATTCCCATGGATCGTCAGGGGCGGATTTTCGACCGGTTCACCCAGGGGGATCCTTCCGCCACCCGCAAATACGGGGGAACCGGTCTGGGAACCACCATTTCCAAAGAGATTGTGGAAAAGATGGGGGGGCGCATCTGGGTGGAGAGCGCGCCGGGTCAGGGGAGCACTTTTTATTTTGTCATTCCGTTGGAGTCGGCCAAGGGGGTACCCTGGTGCCGGGAGCGCCGCAATCCGGGGCGGGGGGTGGAACGGGGGGTGCTGATGCGGGCGCCGTTGCACATTTTGCTGGCGGAAGACGTGGAGGCCAACCGGATTCTGGCGGTCACCCGTCTCGAACAGCGGGGACACAAGGTGACCGTGGCCGAGGATGGCCTTTTGGCCCTGTACGCCTGCGAACGGCACCGTTTTGACCTGATCCTGATGGATCTGCAAATGCCCAACATGGATGGCCTGACCGTCACCCGTCGGATCCGGGAGCGGGAGGCCGGATCCAATCCCCCGGAACATGTGCCGATCATCGCCCTGACGGCCCATTCCATGGTCGAGGACCGGGAGCAGTGTCTGGCGGCGGGCATGGATGAGTTTGTCTCCAAACCCATCGATTTCGCGCGATTGTTTGGGATCATGGCCGGCATATTTCCGGCGACGGTCCGGGATGGCGTGCTTATGGAGTGTCGCGAAACCGTGGTCAAGGCGTCGGGATTCCCCGAATTGCCGGGGCTGGACGTGATGGCCGGCATCGGCATGTGGCGCGACGCCGGGAAATACCGTCAGGCTTTGATCGGATTTGCCCGGCGACACGCCGGGGATGCCCAGCGGATCCGGGAGGCGGTGCGGACCGGGAATTTCAGACTGGCCGAGGTGTTGACCCATGCCTTGAAGGGTGCGGCAGGATCCTTGGCCGCCGCGGAACTGGAAGAGGCCGCCGCGGTCCTGGATGGGGGATTGCGTACCGGCGCGCGCCATCTGGAGGCGCTGGTGGCGGGTGTGGAAGGGATTTTGTCCCGGGTGGTGGTCTCGTGTCGCACTCTGGATCCGGAGCCGGATGGGAGTCCAGCCACGGTGGCCTTGGAGGGCGGGATGGTGGTTGTGGAGGCGTGTCATGTGGCGCTGGTGGAGCGGATCGCCGCTGCCTTGGACCATGGGGACGCCCTGACCGCCGAGGCCGCCTTGCCGGAACTGGAGGCATGGTTGCACGGCACCCGTTTTGAATCCGGTTTTCAGGCTTTGGCCGAGTTGGTGGAGGAGATCCATTGCGTGCAGGCACAAGAAACGTTGCGTCAACTGATGGCTGATCTGGGAATGGAGCGGCATGGAAACGGAATCTCATAACTTCAAGATTCTGATCGTGGACGATGAACCCACCAATCTCAAACTGTTGAGGGAGGTGTTGCGTCACGAATACGCTTTGGTGTTCGCCAGAAACGGCGAGGAGCTGTTGCGTCTTGCCGCCGATGGACCGGATTTGATTCTGTTGGACATCATGATGCCCGACATGGATGGTTATGAAGCCTGTTCCCGGCTGAAATCCCATGAGGCCACCCGGGACATTCCGGTCATTTTCGTCACGGCCCGGATCGAGATCGAAGACGAGGTCAGGGGATTGGAGGTCGGGGCGGTGGATTATCTCACCAAGCCGATCCAGGGGGCCATCGTGCGTGCCCGGGTCAAGTCCCATTTGCAGTTGAGGCAGGCCCAGCAGATCATTCAGAAACAAAACGAGGAGTTGCGCAACGCCGCCAAATTGCGTGATGACGTGGAGCAGATCGTGCGTCACGACTTGAAAGGGCCGCTGAACGCCATAATCGGCATGCCGAGTGTGTTGATCGCCGAATGGAATCTGGACGAAGAGCAGGCCAAATCGTTGCAGGTGATCGAGGATGCGGGATTTCGCATGCTGGAGATGATCAATCGGTCTTTGGATCTGTACAAAATGGAGCGGGGCAGTTATCGGGTGATGGCCAAGCCGGTGGATGTGCTGCTGGTGTTGCGGCGGATTCTCTCCGAGTTGAACCGCCTAATGAACACCAGAAAATTGGTCATGCGCATTCTGGTGCAGGGGCGGCCCGTGCAGGGAGAGGAGCGGTTCCTGGTGTTGGGGGAGGAGTTGTTGTGTCACTCCATGCTGTCGAATCTGCTCAAGAACGGGGTGGAGGCCTCACCTCGGGGCGAGGAGTTGCTGGTGGATCTGACCCGGGACCAGGAGATGGCCCAGATCCGCATGGGCAACAAGGGCAGTGTGCCGGAGGCGATCCGGGGCACCTTTTTCGACAAGTTCGTCACCTCCGGCAAGAGCAACGGGGTGGGATTGGGCACCTATTCCGCCAGACTCATCGTCAACACCCTGGGGGGGACCATTCGTCTGGATGCTTCCCGGGAGGGGGAAACCGTCATCGTGATCCGTCTGCCCCATGGAGCGGAAGCGTCAGCCTGAAGCGGTCAGTCTGCGGCGCGACCCTGATTGATGGGTCATTCGTAATATTTGTTGATGGAGCGGGCCGCCGCTTCGTATACCCGGGGCAAGGTGAGATGACGGGCCAGCACCAGCGGAGCGCGCATGGCCACCACAAACTGCTCGGTGGCGCGCATGGGGGGCGGTTGGGGTGGTTTGTTGGAACCGATCAGGGTCAGGGCTAGTCGGGCCGCCACCTCGCCTTGTTCAAACGGAGAGGTGCCGATGGCCAGCATGCCCCCATCCTCGGCGAAAAATCCGTTGGTGCCGATCAGAGGCATGGTGGCGTGACGCTCGGTCCAGTCGATCAACTCCTGGGCCGGCACCAACTCCTGACCGGTGGCCGAACGCCGGATCTTGCGGTAATTCGAAGTGATCAGAAAATTCGCTTGACCCGCGCTTTCCCGCACCGCCTGTTGCCATGCGTCGAAGGTATCCACCAGTCGGGAATCCAGCACCCGGATCGGCGCCATGTCGTGGGCGCGGAAATTCTTTTCATCCCCCAGCACGGTTTCCGAGAGGTCACCGATGAAGCGGATGGCCAAGGGTTGACGCATGGCGTTGTGCTGGGCGATCAGCAGCAGGGTCTCCCGGAGGGCGGCCATGGGGAGCCGTTCGAGTATGCCGGTGACATTGCGGGCGTGATCGAAACCGTAGTCGGCGGGTTGATTGTTGACCCCGGCAAACACGATCTGGATGGTGGGATGGTCGATCAGATGGCGGGTGACATAATCCTGGGCGTCGTCGTCGATGGCGATGATCACGTCCGGCGGCGCGACATCGATCATGCGGCGTATCGAGGTGCCCGCGTTGGTTTTGAATTCCGGCCAGGGATGGCGTTTGGTGTCCAGGTAATACCAGGTGATGGCGCACTCCCGATGGTCATCCAGCACCCGGTGAAGCCCGATGTTGACATCCTTGACCCACGAATAATTTTTATCATAGCTGTGCAGGATCATGATCTTCGGTTTGCTGCCATTGAACCAGGCGGGCAGGATCACCGACAGAACGAAAAAAATGCCGATCAGCCATTTTTTGAGATGAATCGTCCAGAGTCTCATAACAGGCCCAGCATTTTCCAATAGGGGAACGAGGCGTAGATCGCCAGCAGGCGGAACAGGTTCATCCAGGCGTTGAAGGCCAGAAAGGTCGATTCCCGGTACAAGGTGTTGACCTCCTGAAATTTCTGGTAGTACGAGCATTGATAGGGCATGAACCAGATTTCGCCAAAAATCAGGATGATGAATCCTACGATCCAGGGATTCACCCCGTAGACTCCCGCCAGAGGGATGAACAAGGTGATCAGCACGATGATGGTGATGCTGATGGGGATCACCAGACGGACCAGGGAGACCAACAGGAACAACAGCAGCACGAAGAGTCCGAAGTCGTCGCGCATGGTGACGCCCAGTGTGGGCAACGCGCTGGCCAGATGCTGGTCCAGCCCCAGATGGTTGAACACGCTCACCAGTCCGGTCAGTTCGCACAGATACAGCAGAAAAGGCCAATCCACCTTTTCCGTCAGCTCTTTTTTTCGCAACGAGCCAAACAGCAGCAGACCATAGAAAATGGCCATGCCCAGCAGGGTGGGTTGAATCCGGTGCAGCGAGGAGGAGGCCATGCCCAGGATGAAGACCCCGATGCCCAGCAGAGCGGCCCACTCCCGGTGTTTGAGGGGGCCGAGGAGGGCCAGTTGGGATTCCAGTCTGGTTTTGTCGAGTCGGGGGGACTCCTGGTTGCGCAACAGCACGGAGGCGCATACCCCATGGGCCAGCAGCATGATCAGGGCGAACACGCTTGCCGCTGTCAGCCATCCCATACCCTGAAATTGATCCTGGGCCTGGGGGGATAGCAGGCTGAACAGGGCGAAGTTGACCGATTTGCTGGTGACGAACAGGGCGGACATCAGGCTCACCCCGTTGAAGGCGCTGACCGCCAATTGGGTGGCCGCGCCACCCTGGGGCGTGAAACGAAGGTTTTGGACCATATCCTCGAAAAAGGGGGTCACCATGGCCAGACGGGCATTGATGGACGGAATCATCGGGGTGAGAAAGAAACCGGTCATGGCGAGGCCGAAGTTGTTCCAGAAGCGGGAACCCGGCAGGTGATACAATAACAGCAGCAAGGTGCGATAGCCGAGTCCGGAGGAGACGATGACCGTGCTCAATCCCAGGATGCTCATGGCCATCAGAAAGCCGTTCGAGGTGAATCCGGAAAGTACCACCGCCGGGGGCACCAGACCGGCCATGAGAATGGCCACGATGGCGAACAGACCGGGGATGTAGTCGTCCACCAGGGTGAACATCCACATCATGACCGTGGCGGCGGAGATGGCCAGAAACGACGAGATGTTGCGATCCAGGTTCCAGTGTTCGCCGGCCACCAGCACGCCGATGGGCAGCAGCGTGGCCAGCAGCCAGCCCACGGACTGGCTGGAGGTGTGGTCGTCGGGTTTGCGGGTCGAGGCTTTCGGGGCCAGGGTGGGGAGGTGCTGACCGCTCATGCGGCTCATCAGCGCGCCGACGCAGGAGATCTGGACCTGGGGTTGTTCCGCCACCAGCGCCCGCAGCGCGGTCCGGGGAATGAACAGGGCCTCAACCGGGGTGATGGCCAGACAGGTCACGAAATAGCCGGCAAAATCGGTGGCGCTCTCTTCTCCGCAGCGGTCGTGTTCCACCAAAACCGTACTGCCATCTTCTTTTTGCAGACGGATTGTGCCAGAGGTTACCAGAAACAGCCCTTCCGCCGGGGTGTTGGCCTGGAACAAGGCGGTGTCCACGGGGCAGACGCGTTCTTCGATGGCCGGCAGCAGGCGGGCCAGCGCGGGGTAATGGCATTGTGTGAAAATCGGATCACGCAATAATCTTTCAATGATTTTCGATCCGGCATGCGTTGCGGACACGGCAGTTTGACCCTTGTGGATGGCGCGCACGAGTGGGGGGGGTGAAATCGGGTCAGAATAACCTCGAACCTTCACTCACTCAAGATGAATTGACAAGCGGGCGGTTCGGTGCAGGCGTCTTGGCAGGGAATGTCCAACAGGCGTCTTGGCAGGGGAGTGCCCATTCCAAGGTGCGCGGGGATGGGCCGGAAACCCAGGAAGCCGGGGCCATCCACGAGGGGCGGCCCCTGGCTTGCCGGTTGGGATCGGTCAGTGGATGGGGTGCAGGTCGCGGGTCTGGGCGACCCCGGCGGAATAGCCCCATTTCTCTTTCATTTCAAAGGCGGTTTCGATGATTTCGTCTTCCGGGATGTTCAAGTAGTTGGCGATGACACCGGTGCGCCAATAGGGTTCTCCGTGTTCGTCGTATCCGGTGGGTTGGGGATGGGGGCCGAAGATTTCCTCCATGGCCTGGCGCATGGCCTGACGCACTTGAGGCTCTTTGCTCATGGCCAGGTACTCCCAGGCATCGTCGAAGGCGGGATGTTCGGGGCCGACTTCCACGATCGACAGGGCTTGATCGATCCAGGATTCCATGTGCACTGGGGATATCATCATCCGTAACTCCCAAGGGTGAACCGTGAAACACGAAGGACCGTTTTCGCGTTTGAAACGGTCTGGAGAGCCTTGACGCAAAGTTTATGCCGGGTGGAAAAATGGCTGTTTTTCGGCTGTTCGTTTTCGGGCCATGGCGGAAGCGGGCAAAAATTGCCCGGGGCATGGGGTCAAATTTGCCCGTGCGGGCTGACTTGACGTGGATTTTTTCTTGCCAGAAGATAGCCGGGGGGGTAAACCCGTGTGTGATGGATCATGGACTCTTACAAAACAAGGCGATAAGCCGGTGCTCAGGTTTTTCAGATGGTTGTTTTCCTCTGTCTCCGACGACGACGCGGAGTGGAATGCGCCGCCGGTGCCCCCGGAGGAGAGGGTGCCGTTCGTGCCCCGGATTCCCGACCATACCCGTCTTTACGCGGTGGGGGATATCCATGGGCGTGCCGACCTGCTGCGCACTCTTCACGGGTTGATCCGGGACGATTGTGCCGGTTTGTCCGTTTCGGTGCGTCGGATCATCGTTTATCTGGGGGATTACATCGATCGGGGCGAAGACAGCAAGGGAGTGATCGACCTGTTGTTGAACGAGCCATTGCCCGGTTTCGAGACAGTGTTTCTCAAGGGAAACCACGAAGCCGAGTTGCAGGATTTTTTGGTCAATCCCACCGGTGGCCATCTTTGGACCCAGTGCGGGGGCATGAACACGGCGTTGAGTTATCAGGTGCGGGTGGCGCCCCGGATTGTGGCGGAAGAGCGCATGCGTGACCTGCGGGATCAATTGCTGGTGGCCATGCCGGTGGAGCATCAATCCTTTTTGGCATCGTTACGGTTTCGTTTTGAATTGGGAGACTATTTTTTCACCCATGCCGGGGTCAGGCCCGGCCTGCCTTTGAGCCAGCAAAGACCACCGGATTTATTGTGGATCAGAGACCCGTTTTTGTATTATGATGGCCATTTTGGGAAAATGGTGGTGCATGGCCATACCGTGGTGGCCGCTCCGGTCGTGACCACCAACCGCATCGGCATCGATACCGGAGCCTATCACTCCGGGCATCTGACTGGTTTGGTCCTGGAGGGGACGGAGCAACGGTTTCTGACCACCTGAAAATCAGAAACCAGCGGAAACTTGTCGCCGATCTGGCTCGGGGGTATGCTGTACCTTTATGGTTTGGGATCATGGTCATGTCAACTCTTGGGGATGGCAACGTGGACAAGCGCCGGATTGTTATTGCTCTGCTCATCGGCTGGGCCAGCGCCCAACCCGGTGATGTCGCGGCCTTCGCGGTGGGAGAGATCGCGGTTTTGTCTCCCCCGGCCCGCAAGTTCCGGGCGGAAATCCCGTTGCGTCTGAACGAAGGAGAGTCGATCAAGCTGGTCAGGCTGGGCAATGCCACGGATTACCGGGTCATGGGTCTGACCCGCGCCCAGTCGTTGGACAACATCACGGTCAAAACCGTCGAGAATGGGTCGGAAACCAGGGTCTATCTCTCCTCCGACACCCCCTTGTCCCCGAAGGGGTTCGATCTGTTGTTGCGGGTCACCTCCTCCAAGCATACCAATTTTCCGGTGTTTCGCATTCAGGGCAACTCCCCCTCCCTGACCAGTGGTGATTTGGCCCAGGAAAAATCCGCTGCCAAACCGGGTTCCGAGGCCGCTTCGGGGGCGTCAGCCGCCAAGGGGGAGACCGTCTCGTCCGCCGCCAAAACCGAAACCTCCGTCGCCAAAGCGGAGACCCCACCCAAAGCGGAGACCCCACCCAAGGCGGAGACCCCACCCAAAGCGGAGACCCCACCCAAAGCGGAGACCCCACCCAAAGCGGAGACCCCAGCCAGAAAAGAGACTTCCTCCAAGGCGGAAGCGCCGGCCAAAAAGGAGACTGCCGCCAAGGGAGAGCCTGCGGCCAAGGCGGCTGGTGGCGAAGTCAGGGTGCCGTTGGAGGCCCAGTTGGCCATCGAGGCGAAGTTGGCCGAGGAAGAGGCCAAGGCCGCCGAGGCCAAATCCAATCCCAAGGGAAAAACTCCGCTCCAGGGGGCCAAGAGTCTATCGGGCCAGACCAGTCCGTCTTTGTCCCCCGGCGGCAAACAGTATGGTCCGGTTCGGGCCGGCGACACCCTCACTTCCATCGCCCGTGGTCTGCTCACCAGCAAGGGCGTGACGTTGCATCAGTTCATGGCCGGCATCTATGAGCGCAATCCGGAACATTTTCTCTCCGGCAACATGAACAATCTGATCTCCGGCGGGATTCTGAAAATCCCTTCCATGGATGAAGTCCGGGCCATCAACGACCGTCAGGCCCGGGTGTTGTGCATGGCCCACACCAAGGCCTGGGAACAGATGCTGGCAGGTCAGAACGTGCCACCCCCGCCGCAAAATGTGCTGCTGGTGCCCATCGACGGGGCCAAACCCGCCTCCTCCGCGTCTTCTCCCACTGCCCCGTCCGGGGAGGCCGTTGTGGCCGCCGCGGCGTCGGGAGAGCCACGGACCACGGCACCCGCCCCCCGTGAGGAGCCTCACGCCGCGTCGCCGCCCCAATCCCAACTGGTGAGCATCGCCCCGCCGGGCAGCGGAGGGGGGCTGGAGAATATCCTGGTCCGGTTGCAAAGCCAGTTGGGGGAGTTGACCGAGGTGCTGAAAAGCAGTCAGGCCCAGCAGGTCAAGCTGGAGTCCCGGGTGTCGGCCCTGGAGCTTTCCCGTACCGATGGGGAGTCCCTGGCCAATCGGGTCGCCGCTTTGGAAAAAGCGGTGCGGACCGCTCCGCTCCAGGCCGCAAGCGGTGGGACTTCGACTCCGGTGCCGGATGGCCAGCCGCCGCTGGCCTGGGTCGGGGCGTTGTTCGCCGTGGCAGGATTGCTGTTTGCCGGGGTGCTGGCCTGGTTGGGTCGGCGCTGGAACCGACAGGCCCAGCAGGATGGCTTGAGGCAACTGCTGAGCGTGACCGCCAAGGAGTATCCGGAAGTGGCGCGGGATATCATACGCCAGTTCGACACCCGCAAGAACGAGCCGTTCATTCCATCGATTCACGCGGGCAAACTGGACGGCGTGCCTCCGCCTCCGGGCAAAAAGGTGGTCAATGGTGATCTGTTGCACAGCGTGAATCGGCTCAGCGCCATGGATGCGGGTCGGGGAGAGACGAAATGATCAAGGTGGTGCGTGGTCTTTTGGTGGGGCTGGGATTGGGGTTCGCCCTGTTGTACGCCAGTGATCAGTCTTTGCAGATCTATCTGGCCTCTCTGGCGTTGATGGTGCTGGTGGGGTTGTTGATTCCTTTGGAACAGCAGGAGCGTCAACTGGGTCGGCAGGATGATAAACTGGAGCAGTTGCTCGCCATGACCCGGGCCATCGATGGCCGTTTGCACACGTTGGAGGAACGGGTGGAGGCGCTCAAGATCCTGGTCGAGGCGGATGCCGAAGACGATGAGGAAGAGGACGAACCCGCACCCCGTTTTGAAATTCGCGACGATCCGGAACGGGATCGTTATTTCCCGGCCATTCAGTCCAGTCTGCCCGAGAGTCGCTCGGTGATGGGCCATGGCCGGCGTACCGTGGAGCGCAGTGTCGAGGATGTGGCGCGCAAACTGGCCTCCATGCAGCGCGGTGATTGATTGCCGTTGACTTTGCCAAAGGGTTGACCTAAATCTCATGCCTGTCCATTTTATCAAAACCCATCAGGAGGAAAATCGCCTCATGAGCACATCCTCTGACACCCCGGCATCCCCGGCGGCGCCTGTTTTGCACTCCTCTACCCCTCCGGTCGTCCGTCCCCCCGCCCCGGTGCGTCTGCCGCAGGTGAACCTCGGACTGGACGTGGGCACCATGAATCTGGTGTGCGCCCGGGCCAATACCCTGGGAAAAATCGAGATCTCCAGCTTGAGAAACGTCTTTCTGACCGTGGATGACGTGAACATCGAAGGCATGGACCTCTCCAAAATTAGCCATGCCCGCATCGATGACGGCGTGTTCATTTTGTCTCACGATGCCTATAATTTTGCCAATATTTTTGGCCACCGTCTCAGCCGCTCGATGCAAAAGGGCATGATCAGTCCCGAGGATATCAACTCCACAGATATCCTGGCGGTGATGATCCGTGAACTGTTGGCCATCGAACCGGGGGTGATGCCGGGCAAGTGTGTCTATTCGGTGCCTGGGGATCCCATCAACTCCAAATCCAATGTGTTGTATCATCGCAATATTCTGGGCCGGATCATCGATGAGATCGGGTTTGAGGCCGAACCTCTCAACGAGGCCACCGCCATTATCTACGCCGAGTGCGCGGATTCGGATTTTTCCGGGATCAGCATCTCCTTCGGGGCCGGATTGACCAACGTGGCGGTGGTCTACAAATCCATTCCGGTGCTGGAGTTCGCTCTGGGACGGGGCGGGGACTGGATCGACGACAATGTGGCCATGGCGGTCGGTACCATTCCCAACCGGGTGGTGGCCATCAAGGAGAAGGATTTCCATCTGGACCGCTTCGACATGGGCCGCAAGAAAGAGCGCAAGGTCCGGGAGGCGTTGGGTTTTTATTACAAGAATCTTATTCAGTTCGTGGTCAAAAGCTGTTTGCAGGAGCTGGACCGGCGGGATTTGGATCTGGGATTCCCGAATCGCATTCCGTTGATCATCTCCGGAGGCACTTCGTTGGCCGGGGGATTCCTGGACTACATCCGCGTCCAGGTGGAAGAGAGTTCCTGGCCTTTGGAGCTTTCCGAAGTCCGGTACGCGGGGGATCCTTTGAGCTGCGTGGCCCAGGGATGCCTGATCAAGGCTCTGAAGCAGTGAATTCAATCTGATTTCCTTTGTCCGCTCATTCAAGCGTCGCCGGATTCTGGCCGCCATGTCCCCGGATCAGGGGGTATGGCGGCGCTTGATGCGGCGTGTCGCGTTGTTCGCGGGGTTGACCGACGCCGAGCACATGGCGTTGCGTCAGCTCGCGGAGCTGTTTTTGCACGAAAAGAATCTCGATCTGGTGGGTGGGGTCCGGCTGGAAGAGGATCAGCGGCTGCTGTTGGCCGCCCTGGCCTGTCTGCCCATTCTGTCACTGGGTATGGATGCCTACGACCACTGGGAAACCCTGATTGTCTATCCGGGCAAGTTCACCCCCGGTCGATCCGAGGTGGACGAGGCTGGCGTGGTCCACCCGTCCAAATCCCGGGTGGGAGAGGCGTGGCCCAATGGTCCGGTGATCGTGTCGTGGCGGGATGTGGAACGGGATCTGGCCGGGGATTGGGAATATCCCATGAACGTGGTCATTCACGAGATGTGTCATCAGTTGGATGGGCGCACCGGGGGATTCGACGGCGTGCCTCCTTTACCTTCCGGAATGGATCGCCGCTGCTGGATCCGGGAGTTTACCACCGCCTTCACGGCCTTGCGTCAGGCGGTCGGGCATCAACGCGAAAGTTTGATCGATCCTTATGCCGGGGAGTCTCCGGCGGAATTTTTTGCCGTGGCGTGTGAAACCTTTTTTGTGGACCCGGAATGCCTCGACGCGGGGTATCCTGAAATTTACGCCTTGTTGAAACTTTATTTTCGGCAGGATCCGTTGGCGCGGATTGGCCGGGGGAGTGCAAAGAGATGATCACCTTGGAAACCTGTGTTGGCAATACGCCGTTGGTGGACCTGACCCGTTTGCCCCTGCCTTTTAAGGGAACGCGCATTCTAGTCAAGCTGGAGGGCAACAACCCGGCGGGATCGGTGAAGGATCGGGCCGCCTTGAGTCTGTTCAACGGGGCCGAGTCCAGGGGTGTGCTCAAACCCGGCATGCGCATCATCGAACCCACCAGCGGCAATACCGGTATCGCCCTGGCGATGATCGCCGCCCGCAAGGGGTATCGGATCACGCTGGTGATGCCGGAAAACATGACCCTGGAACGGCGCGCCATCATGAAGGCGTTCGGCGCCCATCTGGAACTGACCCCCGAGGCCGGCAGCATGGAAGGGGCCATCGATCGGGCACGGGAGATGGTGGAGTCCGGGGAGGGGATTTTGTTCGATCAATTTTCCAATCCCGACAACTGGATGGCCCATTATCGCACCACCGGTCCGGAAATTTGGGCCCAGACCGATGGTCAGGTGACCCATTTCGTCAGCGCCATGGGGACCACCGGGACCATCATGGGGGTCTCCCGGGCCTTGAAAGAGCGCAATGCCGCCATTCGGATCATCGGCGTGCAGCCGGATGCGGAATCCCGTATTCCGGGCATCCGCCGCTGGCCCAAAGAGTATCTGCCCAGAATTTTCGAGCCGCAACGGGTGGATCAGATTCTGGATGTCCACGAAGAAGAGGCCCGGGAGGTGACCCATCGTCTGGCCCGGGAGGAGGGGATCTTTGCCGGTCATTCGGCGGGCGGGGCGGTGGCGGCGGCTTTGCGTCTGGCCGGAGAGTTGACCCAACCCGGCGTGATCGTCACCGTGTTGCCGGACCGGGGAGATCGTTATCTTTCCAGCTCATTGTTCTAAGGACGGTTTTTTTAACCGGAGCATGTGACGGACTGGAGAGCGCCATGGGCATTGCGACCGATATGGTCATCATCGTGGTGGCGGCGCTGCTGGGTGGGGGCATCGCCCATCTGCTCAAGCAGCCTCTGATTCTTGGTTACATCGTGGCGGGAATTGCGGTCGGACCGTATTCCGGCGGCGTGACCGTGACCCAGATTCACGATATCGAACTGCTGGCCGAAATCGGCGTGGCCTTGCTGCTGTTCGCGTTGGGGTTGGAGTTTTCGTTCAAGGATCTGCGTCCGGTACGCAAGGTGGCCCTGTTGGGCACCCCTTTGCAGTTGATCGCCAGCATGCTGTTGGGGTATGGCCTGGGGCGTCTGGCGGGTCTTTCCTGGCAGGTCTCCTTGTGGTTCGGGGCCATGGTTTCGTTGTCCAGCACCATGGTGATCCTCAAAACCTTGATGAACCAGGGCTGGATGGGAACCCTCTCCAGCCGCGTGATGATCGGCATGCTCATTGTCCAGGATTTGGCCGTGGTGCCGATGATGATCATCCTGCCCCAGTTGGATCACCCGGATATGGGAGCCTCGGTGCTGGGTCGGGCCGCCCTCAAGGCCGTGGTGTTTCTGGTGGTCATGGTGCTGGTGGGAACACGGTTCCTGCCGTGGCTGATGCGCCAGATCGCCCGCTGGAACTCCCGCGAAATGTTCGTGCTTTCGTTGTTGGCCATGGGGTTGGGGGTGGGCTATGCCACCTATCTGGCGGGCCTCTCCTTCGCCCTGGGAGCCTTTGTCGCCGGGATGGTGTTGGCGGGATCCCATTTTGGTCATCAGGCGTTGAGCGACATCACCCCGGTGCGGGATCTGTTCGCCATGCTGTTTTTCGTGTCGGTGGGCATGATGCTCGATCCGGCCTATCTGGTGGATCACATCGGTCTGGTGGCCATGCTGGTGGTGTTGGCGGGCGTGGGCAAAGGGGCGATTTTCTTTGGTGTCTCCCGGCTGTTCGGTTATGGCAACGTGGTGCCCTGGGCGGTGGGCCTGGGACTGTTCCAGATCGGTGAGTTCGCCTTTGTGCTGGCCCGGATCGGCCATGCCGGAGGCTCCATCGACAAGGATGCCTATGCCCTTTTTCTGACCGTGACCATCGTCACCATGCTGCTGACGCCCCTGGTTTCCGGCATGACTGCCACGTTGTACGCCCTGACCCGTCGCCGCAGCGCGGCGGAACCCCTGGATACCGTCACCTTGCCCGCCGAGGGCAACGAGGGACATGTGATCGTGATCGGCGCGGGTCGGGTGGGTCGTCAGGTGGCGGATTTGCTGGGACGCATCGGTGTGCCCCGTCTGGTGGTGGAGATGGATCTGCATCGGCTGGAACGGATCCAGGAAATGGGCGCTCCGGTGCTGTACGGCGATGCCACCAGCGAGGTGGTGTTGCGGGCTGCTGGTGTCGAGAAGTGTCGCATGCTGATGATCACGATTCCGGATCTGGTCACGTCGTGCGCGGTGATCACCCGTGCCCGGGAGATCCACGATGCCGTGGAGGTGGTGACCCGGGTGACGGGCCTGGAGCATATCGAAGAGGTCCGTAAATTGAAGGCTCCGGATGTGGTCTGGCCCCATCTGGAGGCCGGTCTGGAAATGGCCCGTCACGCCATGGTGTTGATGGGCATGCCCCCTGCGGCCATTCATCGTCTGGCCTGGAATTCCCGTCGGGAGATTTACGCCGCCCTGGGCGAGGAGGAAGAGGGGGTGGTTCGCTCCATGGATCATCTGCGGGCTGCCGAAAATCTGTTTGATCTGGAATGGGTGGCGGTGCAGACCCGTTCCTCTCTGGAGGGCCGTACCATCGGGGAGATTGATGTGCGCAAGAACAGCGGGGTATCCATCTTGTGTGTCTGGCGTCACGGCGTGCCGCACAACAATCCTGGTCCGGATTTCTGCTTGCAATCCGGGGATCTGGTGGCCATCATCGGGGCAACCGAGGCCCGTGGGGTTTTTTGTCGATTGGCTGAACCCATACCCGAGCAAGGAGTCGAGGCATGAATGGTTGGCGTCGTTTTTCTTCCCTGAGTCTTTCAGGTCTGGCTCTGGGGCTGTGGGTGGTCGCCGGAGGGGTCGAAGCCCATGAGGCACCCCAACTGACCAAAGGACAGTCGGTGTATGTGCCGGTCTACTCGTCGGTGATGCATGGCAATCTCAACGACAATGGCAAGCCTTCCGAAATTCTGCTCTCTTCGATGTTGAGCGTGCGCAACACCGATCCGAAATATCCCCTGACCATCACTTCGGTTCAGTATTACGACACCCATGGCCGGGTGTTGAGGGAACACATCAGCGCCCCCAAGACGTTGCATCCCATGGGATCGATGGAGTTCTTCGTGGAATACAAAGAGCGGGATGGGGGCACGGGTGCCAATTTTGTCGTGACCTGGAAGGCGGAACGTGCCATCAATCAGCCGATTCTAGAGACGGTGCAGATCTATCACTGGGGTACGCAGGCCCAATCGTTTGTCAGTCGCGGGCAGGTGATCGACATGCATGAGGGAGAGGCGACCCGGAAGCCCGACTGAATGGCTTTTGGTTGGCAGCGTTGAGAAAAACAACAAAAAGGCCGTCACACCAGGACGGCCTTTTTGTTGTCGTCTCCCCCGGGGCATCCGCTAGCCATGACAGCCTGGTTGGGGCGCGACGCCGCAATGAGGGGAAAAGCGAATGGATGCTTTTGCGTCAGAAGGTTTCATACGCAGCGTCGGACGTGGGGCGCTGATCGGAGATTTGTTGGGTGTGCGTCAAGCGTGTCGATTTCTGGTGGTCGTATGCCAGGGAAGGGGTTGTCTTCCTGGAGGGTGACTGGAGGTGCTGACCGATATTGAAGAAGGAAACCGCTTGAGCCATCAGGTTGGCTTGCGCGTTCAATTCTTCCGCTGTGGCGGCCAACTCCTCGGATGTGCCGGCATTCTGCTGAACCACCTGATCCAGTTGACGAATGGCTTCGTCAATATGTGAGATGCCTTCGCGTTGTTGTCTGCTGCACTCCGTAATCCCTCGGATACGTTCGGCGGTATCTTGAATATCCGGCACGAGCTTGCTGATGATGAGGCCGGCCTGTTCGGAAATGTGAACGCTGGAGGCGGAAAGATGACTAATCTCGCCGGCTGCGATCTGGCTGCGTTCGGCCAATTTTCTGACCTCCGCCGCCACCACGGCGAAACCTTTACCGTGTTCCCCCGCCCGTGCCGCTTCAATGGCCGCATTCAAGGCCAACAGGTTGGTTTGTCGTGCGATTTCTTCAATGATACCGATTTTCGAGGCGATTTCTTTCATGGCGTGGACCGCCTGATTCACGGCGTCTCCCCCCTTGGCGGCATCCTGGGAGGCTTTCATGGCGATGGTTTGGGTGGTGCTGGCGCTGTCTGTGTTGAGTTGACAGCTTCCGGTGATTTCCTTCAAGGCCAATACGGTGGCTTCCACGGATGCAGCCTGTTGGGTGGAGGATTGTGACAGCCCCTGAGCCGCTTCCGACAGTTGTTGACTGCCCTGAGCCACTTCGGTGGCCGCCATTTTGACCTGACCGATGATCGCGTGGAGTTTATGAATCGCCTCGGCCATGATGGAGGCCATGATGCCCACTTCATCCTTTTGCTGGATGTTGTTGGTGACGGTCAGATTGCCGCGTCCAAACTCCAGCGTCATCTGCTGAAGTGTACGGACCGGAGTGGCGATGACTCGACCAATGAGCCATGAAAAAAGCGAGCCCAGCAGAAAAATGACTCCACTGGCACCCATCGCCATTCTGGCCTGCTGTTGAGCCGACGCGCTGGCGGTTTTGGATGTGGTGGTCATATCCTCGGAGGCTTTTTTGGTCAAGTTTTCCAGGAGTGGCTCGATGGCATGTACGGCGGCACGCATGTGTTGCATCAGGTTGTCGAGTTCTTTCTCCTTGGACACCAATTGCATCAAGGTCTGGTGGTACTGCTTGCCGGTATCCAACAGTATGGTTTTGTCCTCATCGGAAATGGAAGAGGTCGCGACTTGTTGTCGCCAAGTTTCCAGTTTCTTTGTTAGGTTGATCGTGTACTTTTCGTCTTTGCGCAGCAGATAATCTTTTTCATCTTTGCGGATTTCAAGATAAATCTGAGACAATCCAGGCACATAACGGAGTTTCAACACGGTTTCGATGTCGTGCGCCAGATTGCGGAAGGAGAGGTCGGAGCCTGCCCCGGTTTTCTCGGGAGACTGGGTGACAGATTCCTCGAAGTGTTTCAGATATGTTTCCGCCTTGATTGTCAGTTCCTTCTTGACTTCATCATTCAGTGTGGAGTCTGCCACATCCTTGAGAAATTGTTTGACCTGAATTCTTAATTGATCCAGATATTTCGGATCCTTCCTGAGTTGGAAATCCTTCTCGGAACGCCGCATTTGGAGCAGGGTGACAAAGATGGCCTCTGTGTCGTAATTCTTGATCTTTTTCTCCAGATTGTGGGCGCTGTCCCGGAATTTTCCCTGGAGTCCGGATTGATGATCCAGACCTTTTTCCGTTTCGTTTTTGACCAGGTTCGAGAAGGTGGTCAGGTACTCTTCTGACTTCTTTTTGATTTCGGTGGCCAGACGGGCACTTTCGGGGTCATGATTCTTCTGGGAATTGGCCGTCATGTCATCGACGATTTGCTGCATGGCCTGGATGCGTTTTTTGACCGCGTCATTGTATTTGGGGTCCTTGCGCAACAAGAAATCTTTTTCTCCGCGTCGGGCCTCCAGCATCAGGATATTCAACTGTTGCGCGTTGGATTTTTCCACCTCGGCCTGCTCCAACACATCTTCCATGAAGGTGGTTAAGGATTGGGTGAGCGTCTTATGATAAAGTGTGACAACTCCCAAAAACAAAATGCCAACCACCCCAAATCCAACACTAATTTTAGTCGTGATCTTCATATTGAGAAAACTGTTTGGAATGGTCATCAATAAAAGTCCCTTTTTATGAGTACAGGATTAGTATTAATAAGTGTTAACACGCTATGAGTGGGTTGGAGCTGTGTCGTGGAGGAAAAATTATCTTGAAGATGGAAACGATTGTCAATCTCATTCTTGAATATTAAACAGAAACTTCATAGAAAAGCGTGCGCGTTTTGTTTTTGTCTGGAACGGTTCAGGAAAAACAAATTCGCAGGGGGGAGATGCCGGTATGAAATATGGCTGATTAAGATAATCTTAAGATATCAGGATGGTTTGTTTGCCGCAGATCCATATTGGCAATAGGTTTCGCGTATGAACAGCGTCGCGATCAGTCCCATGAGGGAAAAACACAACAGAATGGTGATGCCGGCCTGATACGCGGCGAGTCCTGGCGCGTGGTTCGTGGCGCCCGCATGGATGAGATCGATGGCCCATCCCACCGAAGGTTGCAAGACCGCGGTTCCGAGGAAGGCGCCGATATTGACGACGCTGGTGGCCATGCCGGAGAGCGAATGGGCGTTGACCTCCTTGGCGCATGACCAGCTCAAGGTGAAGCTGGAGGCACACAATCCCATGACAAAAAAGAAAAGATAGCCTGTGGCACCCTGCATTGTCACCCCGGTCAGCAGCGGCAACCAGCACAAACAATAGGCCAACGCTCCCCCCATCATTACGGGTTTGCGTTGACCGATGCGATCCGAAATCGTGCCGACAAAAAATGCGCCGATGGAAAATCCCAGCAACAAAAGGGAGGTGCGCCCCGTGGCAGAGGCCCGGTCCAGACCATGGGCATCGCGCAAGAACGGTACGGCCCACAACCCTCCGAAGGCAAACAGGGAACCCGCCATGCCCATGTTGACCCACAGGCCCGGCCATGTGGCACGATTGTTCAAGACGATCTTCAGTCCGTCGTACCAATGTCCCTCATGGGACGGGTGTGCCGCTTTGCCATCCAGTTCCCGCAGACTGGGCAAGCCGATGGTCCCCGGATGATCCCGCACCAACCACCAGGCCAGCATGGCCATCAGCAAAGAAAATTCCGCCACGAAGACAAAGACGGTGCGCCAGGAAACATGCTCCAACACCCAGGTGAGGGGGGCTGCGGCCAACAGCGCCCCCAGATTGCCGAGCAGAATGGTGGCGCCGGTTATGGTTGCAAAATGTCGGTCGTGGAACCAGACGGCATTCAGCTTGAGCAACGCGATGAAGGTCACCGAGACCCCCAGCCCAATCAACAACCGACCGGTCACCGCGATGGAAAGGGTGTCCGCCATGCCGAATATCCAGGAACCTCCCCCGGCGATCAATCCGCCCATCGCCACCACGTGGCGTGGCCCCACGGTATCCACGAGGATGCCTGTGGGTATTTGCATCACCATGTAAACATAGAAGTAGGTCGCCGCTAGTCCTCCCAGGGAGACGCCGTTTGCCTGAAACGCCTGTTGAAGATCACTGGAAATCGTCGCGGGCGCATAACGGTGGAAGAAGGACAGCATGTACGCCAGACCGACCACGACAAACCCAGTCCACCGCAACCGTACCAGTTGCGTCTTTTGGTGAGCGGTCAGCATGATGCGCGGTTCTTCTGGATGGTTTTGGGCGGTGGGGCCTGGAGCGATTGTTGGAATCGATACCACAGCAACAGGCTGACGAGTACCAGATACACATACGGCTCTCCGTTGTCATGGGAGGAGGCCCATATGAAATGGAACGCAACCAGAATGTTGATCAGGAAGGTCATCTGATGGATCTGTTTCCACCGTTTGATGCCCAATTTGCGGATGGCGTTGTTGGTGGAGGTTGCCGCCAGCACGATCAACAGGGCATAGGCGGCCACGCCAAGCAGGGTAAATTCTCTTTTGTAGATGTCTGCCACAATGTCATTCCATTTCAGGTTCCATTCCAGCCAGACGAATGTCACGACATGCAAGGTTGCGTAGAAGAAGGCATACAGGCCGATCATCCGGCGGTATTGGCCGAATTGTTTGATGCCGGTCAACTCGCTGATGGGACGCAGGGAGAGGGAAATCAACAAGAAATTGAAGGCCCAGTCCCCGAGATAACGGTTGATGAATCCCACCGGCATCTGACCCACGGAACTGCCCGGCACATAACCACTGAGCAGTACCCGTCCCAGGAGCCACAGAACCGGCAACATGGAGATCATCCAGATGAGTGGCTTGAGATCCAGACGGTTGCGTCCTTTGGCGAGCAGGACATGTTGGGCGTTTTCGGTCATGCTGCCGTGAACCAGCCAAATGGCATAGATCATGAGCAGGAGATTGCCTGTGCCGATCAGCACGAAAGGGGAACGTGGTCCCACGGCATCAAAAAAATATCCCCCGCTTTGCACCAAGACGATCACGCCGAGACTGCCCACCAGCGAGAAAACGCCCTGGACGGCGCTCAACATCGGTGCGGGGAACAGTTCGAGGGTCAAGATTTTGGGTGCCGTCAGACTGCCTGCCGATCCGAATCCGATGATGGCCAATGGCACGCAGATGGACCAACTGAAGGGATTGACCACCAGACTCATCAGCATGAAACCCACGCCGGAAATGCACAGGCTCGCCCCAATGGCGGTAACCCGACTGTGGGCTTCCATGAACTGTTTCCAGACCGGAATGGAGATCAGCAACACCATTCCGACCAGGCCGATCAGGGCCGCGGCATGGGCCGTGGCATAAACCCGACTCACCCCCACCAGATCCGCAATGGAGATGTGCCACATGGAAAGAAACAGGCTGAGTACGATCATGTCGGCCCGGACAAAAAAGGTTGCGGCCAGACTCAATTGCATGCGCGGATCACGGGCGATCAATTTCAAGGCGTCGTCACCGCCAGAGGGTTCGACCGCCAGATCCTGTTGATGCGGGATCAGTTTTTGTTGGATGATCCAGGTGCCCGCGATCGAGATCAGGGCCATCATGACCATGACCGAATAGACGGTTCCGGCATCATGGGGAATTTGCATGAGAATGGCGAATATCACCGATCCGCCGAGGACCAGCATGATGATTTTGTTGATCATCATGCTGGGTGAGTGGTCGGAGGCCGCGGATTTACCGATCAGCGTGGAAATTTCCAGTTGCGCCGTATTGGTGCCGATGGAGATCAGAATGCGCATGAGATAATAAAAAACCAGACCGCTCAGTCCCAGTGCGTGATGGGTTTCGTGGCTCAACGGGGCCAATGTGGCCCCGATGCCGGCTACCAGGAAGCCGAGAAACAACAACACCCCATTGCTGATTCGTTTTTGAATGAATTCAATGTATCCGATCAGCAACAGGCTGATGATTTCGGTCACCACCACCAGATGGGAGTTGATGACGCCGCTCTCCTCATAAGGAATGCGCAGGGCGTCATCCAGATAGAGGGGTTGCAGACCCACCGCCAGTGCGATGATCAGCGTGCTGAGACTCGACAGCAGGTAGAGGGTATTGTTGCGATCGGTCCGGCTTTTGGGAGGAAGCGTCGATTCGTTGAGAGGGGTCATTCTTCGTCCTGATCCTTCAAGCCGTTGCCGGTCCAGGCGCAACGCAAATGTTTGTCGCGCAGGGTGCAAGACTGCCCATTGACTGAAAAGCTTTTGGCGTAGCGCAGGGCCGTGTGTTTGCTGCCTGTCTCTTTGTAGGCGGTTCCTTTGACGAACAGACCCATGCCAATGCGACAGCCTTGTTTGTTGAGATACCAATCGGGCGCCAGATTGATCCAGGTTGCCTCATTGATGCCGTCATACACCAGAATATGGGTGTTGACACGACCGGATTGGACCGAATTTTCAACAACACGCACAATTTTCCCCTGAAACCGGGTGGGGATGAACCGTTCATGCCATTCCGGGTCGAGGGCGGCGGACGCGGGGGTCCGGGGCGGCGCTGAGGAGAGGGACAGGGCTACCGTCATCCCGGCGGGGGTCGCAGGCTCGATCGGGGCGGTTGTGGTACGCATCGCAGGGGCCGTGACCATGGGTGGGGATGGATCCACCGGAGCATCCACGACCGGGGTGGGGGTGTTCTGGGCGGGGTTGGGCAGGATGCGATGGCAGTTGGCGCAGGGCATCCGATCCCGTCCGTCTTGATGGGAGGCGACCGCGGGCGTGCCATCCACCACCGGTGGCGCGGAGGCGACACCGGTGTTCACCGGAGCGTCCGTGACCGGGATGTTTTGGGCGGGATTGGGCAGGATGCGATGGCAATTGGCGCAGGGCATCCGATCCCGCCCGTCTTGATGGGAGGCGACCGCGGGCGTGCCATCCACCAGGGGAGGCGTGGAGGCGATCCCACTGTTTGGATTGTTGGCGATGATTTCATGGCAACTGGAACAGGTCATCCGCTCCCGCCCATCCAGATGGGGCGCCGACATGCCCGCCGCGATGGGCGGAGCCTTGTTATAGACGTGGTCCTCCCAGGGATCTTCCGCGAAAACCGACAGGAAAAAGAGTACCAGACTGAAGGCAATGCTGATGGCCATGAACCATTGAAGCTGTTTCATGGCTCAAAATATCCGGATGGGGCCAGTGGGTGGACTGGACCAGTCTGTCTGGGTGTGGAAACGGTTGCCAGAGGGGCTTGATCTGTGTTTTCGTCAGATGACTGGTTGGAAATCATCAAACTTCCTTGCTGTCGTTTGTATCTGGTCACGCATGGGTGACTATGTTTTTTGTATTTCCAAAGGAAGGATCCTTTGTTTTTTATAAAATGTCAAGCGGTTTCATATTGTTACTGGTTCTGGAAAAGACCGGTATCCATGGGGCTGTGCAGAATCGTGTCAAACGACTGTGCAGACAATTTGACGGGCGCATACGCGACGCCCTGCAATTCCATGCCATGGGCAAAGGCGCGCAGATGATTGAAAGATCCGCGATGAATGAGTGAATAGACTTGAATGATATCGGGTTTGTCGGTTTCCTTGATGGCGTTTTCAAGATCCAGAATGTCAAGTTCCTCGATCAAGGCCCCGACCCGCAACGCCTCGATCACGGATCGTTGTCCTTGTTGAGTCAGTTGCTGATACATTTGTGACAGATGGGTATCGACAAAGGATCCCGGGGCTTTTTGTTCTGCCGGATCCGGCAATCCATAACGCTGGATCAATTGTCCCACGGTGTCCATATGGCGCTGCTCGGCGCGGGAAATGCTGACAAACATGGATATTCCCCACAGGCGGTGCATTTCCTGATAGACATCCCGCGCTAGTTTTTCTTCTTCTCGCATAAACAGGATGTATCGTGTCTCGTTGGCTGTCAGTGGACCGCTTGAAAATTGCGCCACGACAGGGGTCGCATAGGCGCCGGATGAGGAGGCGATCGGGCTGTTGTTGTGATGCTCTTTGCCATGATGGGGAGAAAAATGGTCTGTTCCATACAGTGTGATGAGCACGATGACAATCGCCACTCCCGCCAATCCACCCAGCCAGAACAACAACCGCTTCTGAAGCGTGGGTTCGTTTGCGGAAATGCCACACGCTTCCACGCAATCCTCGTCAGGATTCTTCGGTTTGTTCTGGCAACGCATATGGCATGAGGAGCCAGAGAAGGAGGATCGGGTTTGATTCATTTTATTGCTCCGGATTGAACCTGTTCATTCTTTATATTATTGGTTCTGTCTTTCAGTCGGCCATCATTAAAATAAGAATATCCGGATTGTCTGCGCAGCGGTCACAAGTCGGACAGCATGGGCCTCCTTTGACCTGCAACGGAGTGATTATATCTCTGATTGTCACATCCATCAAAGAGTTCAAGCGGAATTCATCCCTCGCGTCCATTTTTTCCAGGTTTTGAGACGGGGCAATACCGGGTCGGGCTTGCCGTTCGAGGCGTTCTTTGCGGATTGTTTGGGAAAACGCGCCGGATGTGTTGATTTTCCTTTAGTTTATCAGGAAAAGTGCTCAGAATGGAGTCGGTCATTTTTGGGGATCCGGCTGTAACCTTTCCAGCCACAACACGAGTGGATCCCTGTCGGGGAAACTGAGCAAGGCCAGGTGGGGTAAAGGGACGCATGACCAGGCTGTTTGCAAAAAGTCGGTGGTGGGCATGGGCCGTGGGTATCGCCATGGTCGCGGTGGTGACCGTGTGGGCGGGATGGCGCCAACTATCCCTCTCCCCACCGCCGGCCACCCCGTCTCAGCCGTCGGTTCCGGCCCCGTTGCCGGCGGATCGATTGTTTCATCCGGATCTGGTGATTCAAAGCCGCTCCCTCTCCCAGTTGCCGAAAGACCTGCTCGCGGTGCCTTTCTTGAATACGCTCTTGACCGAGGAGTATGTTTTTTATTACCAGCAGAACGAATCCCGTCTGAGCCTGGAAGGCAGTTTGCGCCGCATCGCCTATGAGCATGACATGGGGGTCGGGGATACGATCATCGCCCATGTGCTCGACACCCCCGCCCAGGTGGCCTTGTGGAAAAACAAGGATGGCAAACTTAAAAATTATCTGGTGCTGTTGCCGAAGCAGGGGCTGGTGGGCTTTCTGGATGTCGTGGCCAAGGTGGCGGCCCACGATTCCCAACTCAAACGGCACGCCGAAGTCAAATTGGGTGGCGAGATTTCCCACACCATCTGGCGCTTGGAACATACCCCGAAACGTCACCTTTTTTTCACCACCCTGAAGGGCCATCTGGCCATCTTCACCGATCCGACCCTGCTGGAGAGCGGGCAGAACGGAGAACGGGCCGGAGTGGTCGGACAATTCATCTCCAGCCTCGGTCCTGACAGCCTGGGGGCGGGTTTGCGCCTGCCGACACTGGCGGGCAAACATGCGATTGCCGTGCGGGGGGATTATCTCTCTTTTGGTTATCAGCATTTTTTTCCGGCGTTGACCGGGATGCGTTTCGACTTCGACGCCTCCGGGTGGAAAACGTGGCTGTTGGCTTCCGCCCCCCTGGCGGCTCCGGGTGACTTGTGGGGCCGTCTGCCCGCCAATCCGGCGTTGTGCCTGGCGGTGCCGGTGGATCGCGCCCGTTTGTTGGAGTATCTGCGTCCCTTCACCGACAATCCGGAATTGCCCCGACTGGTGGAGGCCCTGCGTCCGCCGGCGGCACTTTGCTGGTATGGGGACTCCCATCTGCATACCCCCCTGGCCGTTGTGCCGGTGGGCAACGTCAACGAAGCCTGGATGCCCATGCTGGCGGAGCTTTTCGCGCGCCTCATCGGTTCGCCGCCCCCCCTGCTCAACAAGGATGCCCCACCTTTGGAATTGCTCCCGGTGGAAGATCGCGCCTGTCCGGGTGGACGGATCTGGCGACGGTCGGTGCGCTCGGCCCATGGTCTGGAGCAGGCCTCGGGCCAGGGGAGCAAGGGGGGGGCGTATCGTCATTTTCCGGTGACAGTGGCGTTGTGCCATGGCGCGTTGATTTTTTCTCCGGATCGGACCGTGGCGGAGCGGGCCCTGGCGGTTCTGGAGAAGCATTATCCCCCCTTGATGGAACAGTTGGCCGCCGGAACCCCGGAGGTCAGCCTGTTGGTTTCCCCGGCGCAACTGGCGCCCCTGTTGCGCAAGAGCGTGCTGGAAAGCCTGCCTCCCGCCAGCGAGAAGGTGTTTCGCGCCAGCGTTGAAAAGCGTCTGTTGCCTCAGTTGGACCACATCAGCGCCATGTTCCCCTTTGCCCTGGGGACGCCTCGGGGATCCGATTCCTGGGAGCCTTTGGCTTGGCACGCTTTCTGACCCTTTTCGGCCTGGGGCTGTCTCTGGCGGTATGGGGACCGGGTTGGCCGGGGTATGCGGACGAGGAACCGCGACTCGACGCCGCGCAGTCGGAGCTGTTTCGCTCCTGGTTTGTGCGCATCGTCGCCGAAGAGGTGCGTCGGGGGCCTTCGCCCCGCTGGGTGCATCGGGATTGCGCCAGTCTGGTCCGGTTCGCGGTGCGTGAGACCTTGCGCATCCACGACGAAAAATGGCGCAAAAGCAGTGGCATGACCCAGACCCTGCTGCCGCCGGAACTCTCCCTCACCCCGGCACAGATGGGGTTGGGGCAACGCTGGAAAACCCCGGAAGGCAACAAGGCCGCCTATGTTTCCGCCCTGGGGTTGGTGCAGGAGAATACCGTCTTTGTGACCCGGGATCTTTTGCATGCCAGACTGGGAGATCTGCTTTTTTTCGATCAGGGAGAGGATCAACACCTGATGATCTGGGTCGGCGATGGCGTGACCTATCATCGTGGGGAGTCTTCGCGTCAGGATCATGGTTTGCGGGCGGTTGCGCTGCAAAGACTGCTCAACTGGAAGGATAGTCGATGGCAACCAAGACCGGAAAATCCCAATTTTTTGGGTGTCTATTCATTTTCTTTTTTGTCGCGTTGACGGCGTCCGGCAACGGATGGGCAGGGAGCGATGCCGGTCTGTTGGGCATTCAGCCCAGCGGTTACGGCATGGTCAAGGGCGAAAGCTTCTTTTTGTTGGCGGACAGCGGTTTTGGCGCCGGTGAGACGGCGACGATCCGTCTGGAAGGTCCGGCGGCGGCTCTGGAACGTTATACCGGCATCGATATCCTATTGTACCGGATTCCCGATCCTGTCGGGTTTTTGCGCAAGCAGCCCAATCTTCACCGGGTGCAACTGCCGGGGCGGTACGATGGGGAAGGGCTGTCCAATGCCGTCCATTATGTCTGGGATGTCTGGTACAAGAAATCCCGATTGGCTTGGCAGCGGATTTTTTCCGCGGATGCCCGTTTCAGTGCGGTCAGTCAGGCGCCGTTGCTCAGTCAGGCGCCGGCTTACACCTATACTACCGAATTCGAGGACAATCCCCAGTTTCGTCCCTTGTCCCAGTTTCCGCTGGTGAGTCGTTTTCGTTATCCGTTGTGGGAGGCGGAGCCGATTGCGCCTTCCGCCTCGGTCAAGGTGGAGGGATCCAGCCACGAATTTTTCAAGAAACGTCTGGGTAATGTCCTGTTGCCCCTGGGCAAACTGCAACCCGGTCTTTATCTGGTGGAAGGGTTGCTGGGACGCTTTCGGGCGACCGCGTTGGTTTTCGTCTCCGACACCGTGGCCATCACCAAGACCTCCGGCCAGCAGATGCTGGTCTGGACCGCCCACAAGAAGAACGGCGTGCCGGTCCCTGGGGTCAAACTGCTGCTCGCCGATGGCGCGGGTACGTTGCAGGAGTTGAACACCGGCGCCGATGGCACCGCCTTGTTCACGCGTCAAAGTCCGGAACGCTCCCATCTGATCGCCATGGACCCGGATGGTGGGGTCTTCGTGGCGGAAAATTTCTATTACGACAGCGAAATCCATAGCGCCAAATTGTATGCCTTCACCGATCGGTCGCTTTACCGTCCGGGGGATCTGGTGCAGTTCAAGCTGGTGGGACGGCGGTTTCAGGATGCCCAGAACTCCGTTTCCCTGGAGGCTGGTCCCATTTCGGTCGTGGCGTTGGATCCCAATGGCGCTCCGGTGGGATCGACCACGTTCCATCTCGATCCCGTCATCGGTGGAAATGGCAGTTTCCGCCTGCCGGAGCAGGCGCCAGCCGGGGGCTATACCCTGCGCATGCTGTATCGGGATGAACCGTATGCCGCCTCGTTCCGGGTGGCCCGCTACGCCAAGCCCCACTATGACATCGAAATGACTTTGGATAAGCCCTCCTATCGCACCGGGGAAGGCATCGCCGGCACCATCCGGGCCACCTATCCGGGAGGGCGTCCGGTCAGCGATCTGACCCTGGAGTTGAACCTGCGGGGTCAAAGTCTGGCTTTGAGCGACTATGAACAGCGGCAACGGGGACGTTTTCCCATCGCCTTGGCCAAAAAGGAGTGGAAAACCGATGCCCAGGGGCAGGTGCGCTTTGAATTGCCCGCGGCAGCGGAAGCGAGTCGTTACACCCTGCGTGTGGCCGGCAGTGACGGTTCCTCCTATCGGGTTTCGGCGGTGAAGGAGTTGCTGATCGATTCCGCCACCCCTGTTTTCACCCTGGAGAGCGACAGACAGCTCACCCAGCCGGGGGAGTCCGTTCGTTTCACCCTGCGCCGGCGTCCCTCCCCGGAGGGAGCGGCGGTCACCTGGCGGGCGGTCTGTCTGGAGGATCAATCCCGTCTGGAAGGTTCGGTGCAGGGGGATCACATCGAGGTCCGTTTCGACAAGGCCGGTTCGTATACGGTCATGCTGCAAGATGCCCAGGGCCATACCCTCGGCACCGTGGCCCATTGGGTGGGCGGTGCCGGCCTTCAGGGGGAACGGGGCGCGATTGGCATTCTGCTCGACAAGGAGCGTTATCGTCCCGGAGAGACGGTTCATGGCCTGATCACCTTCCCGACACCGGTGCAAGACGCTCTGTTCACCCTCGAACGGGATCAGGTTCATCGGCTGGGTACGCTCTCCAAGGGGGGAGACTGGTTGCGGTTGACCCGCAAGAGTGAGCGGCAATGGGCGGTTGAAATTCCAGTGACCACGCTGTTCCAACCCAATCTCACCTTGTCGGCCTTGATGGTGGCGGATGGCGCCTTCATCTTTCAGAACAAAGGCATCCGGGTCGAAAACGATCCGGTTGTCATGACCCTCACTCCGAACAAAGGCCGCTATCAGCCCGGAGAACGGGTCACGGTGGATCTGGAGACCTCTTTGGCCAACCAGCCGGTCTCCGCCGACCTGACGGTCAGCGTGGTGGATGAGACGGTCTATCTGTTGCAACCGGAACTGGCCCCGGATATACGGGAGTTTTTCGGACATTTGCGCCGCAATCAGGTGCGTACCCATTCCAGCCTGCAATTTCACACCTACGATCAGGCGGTGGTCTCCCCGGACCAGGAGAGCGCCACCTTCCACCGTCCTCTCAAGTTGCTGGAACGGCCACGACGGGAGAACATGGATACCGCCTTGTGGTTGCCCCATCTGCGCACCGGCGCGGATGGACGGGGTCGTTTCGAGTTCGTGCTGCCGGACTCCATCACCCGTTGGCGGATCACCGCACGCGCCACCACGACGGAGGGACGCTTCGGTCAACAGATCGCAACGTTGATCGCGGAGAAGCCCGCCTATCTCAAATGGACCGCCCCCACCCGTTTCCGGGAAGGGGATACGGTGCAGGGCATGCTGCTGGCTTTCAACATGGGTCATGAGCCGGTGCAGGGGCGCATTCGGCTGCAAGCCGGCGCCACGGTGGAGGAGCGCGCCGTGACCCTGGTTCCCGGCAGCAATCCGGTGCCGCTGCCGTTGACCATCCGGTCCGATCTGAGCGTGGAGGCGAGCTTGCGGATCCAGGATGTCGAAGTGGACCGCTTGCAGGTGCCCATCACCATGCTGCCCATGGGTTGGAACGTCGAGGGTCTGTTGACCGTGCCGTTGCGAGGCAAAACGACCCCCGTGAACCTGCCGGCGGGTGCCCGCGCCGTGCGCG
Source organism: Magnetococcales bacterium (assembly GCA_015231755.1). Lineage (NCBI taxonomy): Bacteria > Pseudomonadati > Pseudomonadota > Magnetococcia > Magnetococcales > Magnetococcales bacterium. The sequence continues at coordinate 47,128 of JADGAZ010000006.1, forward strand.
CCACCTTGGCGGGGGATGGGGACGCCCACTGGTGGCGGGTGGCCGCCGATTTGATCGACTATCCATACGGCTGCGCGGAACAGACTGCCAGTCGTCTGATTCCGTTGACCTTTGCCTATCGCGCCTTGCGTCGTCAGGGGACCATCCCGGCCAACCGGTTGGAGGAGATGCGGGATCGGGTGTCCAATCATCGTTTTCGGCTGGCCCAGATGGCGGGACCGGAGGCGGTTTTTGGTTGGTGGGGGGATCAGGGCAGGGGCAGCGTCTTTTTTTCGGCCTATGCCTATTATGCGGATCATCTGGCGCTCTCCGCGCTTGGTTTGGCGGTCGGTGGTGATCACTGGATGAAACTGTTGGATATTTATCGCAAGTCGGCGGAGTCCGAATCCCCCTTGTTGCGGACCCTGGCCCTGTGGCTGGCCGGGGAGATGAAATTGCCGGTGCAGACCATGGCTACCGGGGTGGCTCAGGAGTGGTTGGACAAACCGGAGCCTCGTGCCGGCAAGGGGCTTTCCAAAGCCGGACTGGTGCTGGGGGACGATGGTACCCCGGAAGCCCGGGATTTTGCCCTGGTTTTGCTTAACGGCATGGTGAATGGACAAAAACGCCTGCTGCCAGCCTTGTCCGGGGCGGCCCAGGAGGCGGAAAAACGTCTTGCCGCCAAGGGCAGTCTGCTCTCTCAGGCCGCGGTGTTGATGGCGCAGGGGCAGCGTGACCGCAAGCTGGTGAAACCGGAAAAAGTGGCGGAACTGCTGCAACAAACCGTTGCCACCTCCGCCACCATCGACCGGGCCTTGACCTTGATTTTTCTGGATCGTCTGACCGGAGGCTCCGGTGTGCCGCCGGTGGCGCCGACCTTGTCGTCTCCCTGGATTCGTCAGGAGCGGCTGCCGGGAGTGGTGAGCTGGGTGCTGCCCGCCTCATCCGTCGCCAACCCGGTGGAGGTGCCAATCGCCACGGGGGAACAGACGGGATGGACCGCGTATCTGGGTTTCGAGGCGCCTGCCCCAGACAAACCAACCGCGTCGATGGCCATTACCCGTCGTTTGTGGCGTCTGACCCCTGCCAAGGAGCGACCGGCGCCGGATTATTCCGAAGACAATCCGGTCGAGACGCTGTTTGAGGCCAGTGCGGTCACACCGGACCAGCCGTTGGAGTCCGCGGCGATCTATCTGGACGAAGTGACGTTGGATCCGGGCAAAGGGCATTTTCGTTATGGTCTGCTGGAGGTGCCGCTTCCCCCCGGAGGAGAGATGGAGCCGTTCACCTGGGGCATGGCGGTTGCGGGTTTGAACGACGCGGAGCAGCCGGTGATGCTGACCGAAACCCACGCCGAGAAGCGGGATGAGCATTATATCGTGCCCATTCCGAAACTGGGGGCGGGGGGTGAATCCGGTGTGGTGACGTTGCGTCATTTGTTGAGATTTCCGGTTTATGGCACCATGCGGTTGCCACCGGTGCGTTATTTCTCCATGTACAACCCGGCGGAGTGGGCCATGGGTCGGGCCGGATTGCGGCTGACCGTGCCATGAGACCTCCCTGGAAGGCAATTGGCATGGGATTGAGCCTGTGGTGGTGCCAGGTCGATGTGGCCTGGGCGGGTTGCGCCCATGCGTTCGACCTGGAGGCGTGGATGGCGCAACGCGCCGGGGCGTGGTGGCGCCGTTTGGCGCCTTTGGCGGGCGCCGAGCCTCCCGGAGGCATCGAAATCTGCCGGATTCCTGCGGGCAGGCCCCATGCCCGTGGCGGGCGTATCGTTTTGCCTCCGTTACGCGAGGAGGAGGCGCGGTTGTCCGTGGCGCACGAATATGTGCATCTGGTTTTTCGCCATCATCCCCGCACCCGTGATGAACGGTTTGTGGAACAGATGGCGCGGGAATTGATTCTGGGGGAGCAATGACATGAAACGCCCATTGGCTCTTTTGGTCTGGCTGCTGTCCACGGTGTGGGTTGGGGCAGCCGGTTTTGATTGTCAGAAGGCGGCCACACCGGTGGAACGCCTGATTTGTGGCGATGCGGAACTGGTGGCGGCTGATTCCCGCATGGTGGACATCTTCAATCGACTGCAAGAGGTGTTCAAGGAGGACGAGACCCAGCGGACATGGCACAAACAGACCCAGTTGACCTGGCTGAAGGAGACCCGCAACCGCTGTGGTGATGTCGCCTGTCTGAAAGAGGTCTATCGGCAACGCAATGTGGTGTTGGAACAATTGGTTCCCCAGCCGATTGTCCTGGATGGGCCGATTGGGGGATGGCGCAACGACTTCGGCGAGGAGGTGGTCTACGTCCAGCAGGTGAACTATCCGGCCACCGGCGTCAACACCCAGGAGGAGGGGGATCAGTTCGGCGTGGCCCGCAAGAATGCCTCCTTGATCCGGGGCCGGATCGCGTCACATCTCAAACCCTCCAGCGACCAACCCCTCAAGATGATCGTCAACGGGATTCCCATGCCTTTGCTGTTGGATGAGGATGGTCGTTTTGCCCGACCCTATTTGTTCGGGACCGGCTCCAACGGGGTGGAGATTCGTTCTCCGGATGGGTCGGCTGTGGTGCGGCGGCAGTTTTATGAGGCCTATAACGAAAAAGTGCGGCCCCGGATGCGGATCGTGTTGTCGTGGGACAGCAATGGTACCGATCTGGATTTGCATGTCATCACGCCCAAGGGGGAGCATTGCGCCTATTTCAACCGGGCCATTCCCAGTGGCGGGGCCTTGGATGTGGATGTGACCACGGGATTCGGCCCGGAAATTTTTTCGCATCCGACCCCGCCTGCTGGTCAATATCTGCTTTATCTCAATTATTTCGGCGACGGTTCGGATGACAGGCATCCGAATCCTCTTCAGCCCATCACCGTGGCCACCATCACCGTGGTGACCGAGGAGAACACACCGGACGAAAAAATGCGGACCTTCACGGTTCCGGTGCGTCGTCCGGGCGAACTGGTGGAGGTGGCTAAATTTTTGTATCCGTAGATTGTTTTCGCTTCAATCGTTGCGTGGGCCTTTAGTCAGGTGCCGCAGAAGGTCTGGAAAGGCCGTTGGGGTGGGGGAGGCGGGTCGGCATGGCCTTTTGCGGCGGGTTGATCGTCGCAGGGGTGACGCAACAGGGCCAGGAGTGTTTCAAACGGTCCGATGTCACCCTGGCGTGCGGCCTCCAGGGCGGTTTCGACCCGATGATTGCGTGGAATGTAGGCCGGATTGGCCGCCCGCATGCTGGCATACCGTGCTTTGGCGTCCATCGCATCCCGTTGCAGGCGCGTGCGCCAGCGTACCACCCAGGAGTCGAATGCGGCGGGTTGCGTGAACAAAGACCGGACCGACGCATCGGCTTCGTGATCCACCGCCGCGGCGCACAGTCTCCGGAAGGTCAACGTGAAATCGGCTCCGCCGTTTTGCATGATCGACAGCAGATCCTGAATGAGCGCGACATCCTCCGGGGCGCTGGCGCCAAGACCCAGTTTGCGGCGCATGCCTTCCAGCCAGTATTGGGTGAAGCGTCCGTGAAATCCGTCGATGATCGCGCTTGCCCGTTCCAGCGCAACCTGGTTGCCCAGTCCCATGATCGGCAGCAGTGTTCCGGCCAATCGGGCCAGATTCCAGGCGGCGATCCCGGGTTGGTTTCCAAACGCGTACCGCCCCCACTGATCGATGGAACTGAAGACCGTTCCCGGATCGTAGGCGTCCAGAAATGCGCAGGGGCCATAATCGATGGTCTCCCCCGATACGGTCATGTTGTCGGTGTTCATCACTCCATGGATGAACCCCACCAGCATCCAGCGTGCGATCAGGAATGCCTGTCGTTCTGTCACTGCCTGCAACAGGGCCAGATATGGATCCTTTTGGGGTTCGATTTCGGGAAAATGGCGCGCCAGCACATGATCCGCCAGGAGGCGCACCGCCTGATGGTCGCCTCTGGCGGCGAAATATTCAAAGGTGCCGATGCGGATATGACTGGCGGCAACCCGTGTCAGGACAGCGCCCGGCAGGGGTTGTTCGCGTCTGACGATTTCTCCCGTGGCGACTGCGGCCAGGGCGCGTGTGGTGGGAATGCCCAGGGCGTGCATGGCCTCCGAAACGAGATACTCCCGCAATACCGGACCCATCCAGGCTCTGCCGTCGCCCTGACGCGAATAGGGGGTTCTGCCGGATCCTTTCAACTGGATATCGCGTCTGTTTCCATTCCGGTCGATGACTTCGCCGAGCAGAATGGCGCGTCCGTCACCCAACCTGGGAACGAAATGTCCAAACTGATGCCCCGCGTAGACCATCGCGATCGGAACGGCATCCGTCGGCAATCGGTTCCCGGAAAACAGCAGAGGCGCCCAGGGTTCCAAAGCGGCGGGATCCAGTCCAAGTTCAGCGGCCAGGGCGTGGTTGAACACCATCAGACGTGGGTTGGCCACCGGAACCGGGGCGACCCGGGCATAAAAAGATTCGGGCAGTGTCTGGTAGCTGTTTTTGAAATTGAAGGCAATCGAAGGTGGTGTCATCAGGCAGAACTCCTGTTGTGAGGATCCATCTGTTTTCTTCTGCTTTGGTGTCCACCTTCAGGGTATGCGCGGGTCACGCGAAGGGGTGACTTGTCAGCAGGAGAGAGGGTCGGGTTGCGGACGCTTGGGGATATCCTGGAGCGTGGATAGCAGCTTTTTTTTACCGATCGGTTTGGTGAGATAAAGGGTTCCACCGGCTTGGTGGCAGCGTTCCACCTCTCCTTCCATGGCATGGGCGGAGAGGGTGACGATGGGCAGTGGCGGATGGCCGTTTTCTTGTTCCCATTTTCGGATCTGCCGTATGGCGGTGTAGCCGTCCATGCGGGGCATCTGCACATCCATGATCACCACATCGAACCACTCCTGGAGGACCTGATCCACCGCCTCCACCCCGTCTGTCACCATGACCAGGCGGTGTGGGGTGTTTTGCAGATAGGCTTCAAAGAGTATGCGGTTTTCTTCCACATCTTCGGCCAGCAGGATGTTGAGTCTCGTGGCGTTGGGCGTGGGACTGTTGGTATCGGCCACCACGGGGGAGACGGTTGCCTGCGCCGTGCGCACCGGCAGGGTGAAATGAAAGGTGCTGCCTGCACCCAGTTGGCTCTCCACCCGGATGGTTCCCCCCATCATTTCCACCAGACGCCGGGAGATGGTCAACCCCAGACCTGTGCCGCCAAAACGGCGTGTGATACCGGTGTCGGCCTGCATGAACCGCTCGAAGATTTGTCCCAACTGTTCCGGCGCGATGCCGATGCCTGTGTCCCGGACCGAAAACTGCAAGCTGTCCGGCGTATCCGGGCTGGGGGTGAGCAGAACCTCGATCTGACCCGAGGTGGTGAACTTGATGGCGTTGCCCAACAGATTGATCAGGATCTGACGCACCCGATTGTCGTCCCCCAGCACCGATTCGGGGATTTGGGGCGCGCTCCATTCGGTCATGGTCAGCCCTTTCTCTTCGGCGGCCATGCGCATCAGGTCCACGGTATCCTCCAGAACCCGGCGCGGTGAAAAAGGCTCCTGGGCCAACTGGAAGTGTCCGGATTCGATGCGGGAGAAGTCCAGGACATCGTTGATCACCCCCAGCAGAGCCTTGCCAGAACGGTGCATGGTTTGGGCGAAATGGTGTTGATGTGGGTTGAGGTCGGTTTCCAGTAGCAGTTCGGCCATGCCCAGAACCACGTTCATGGGGGTGCGGATTTCGTGGCTCATGGCGGCCAGAAACTCCCCCTTGGCCCGATTGCCCGCTTCTGCCGCCTCTTTGGCTTGGCGTAATTTCTCTTCAAAGAGGTGGCGTTCGGTCACATCGGAGATGACCCCTTCCCAGATGCTGTCTCCGTTGTTTTCCCGGCGGCCCGAAGACTCGATGAGCATCCAGCGTACCTGATTGTGGATGAGAAAACGTCCCTCCCAGCGAAACGGGTTCAGGGTGAGGCGCGCTTCCCGATTGGCTGCGATGAATTCAGGCAGATCCTCCGGATGGACCGGGGCGAAGGTGGCGTTGGCATCCTGCATGATCTGTTCACGGGAACGCTGGAGCATGTGGCAAAAGCGGTCGCTGACATAATCAAAGCTCATGGATTCGTCGGCGCACATGCGAAAGGTGTAGACCCCTACCGGAATGCGGCTGGTCAATTCATCAAACTGACGCTTTCTGCTCAGCAGGTTGGATTCCATTTCCATACGTTGGGTGATGTCGCGGGCGGCGGCGTAGATCAACTCCCCTTCCGAACGGGCGCGCCATTCGATCCAGCGTTCCCCGCCGTCTTTGTGTCGGTAGCGGTTGACAAAATGAATTACCGGGAGCTGTCTCGACAGGGTATCGAGGGCCTCTTTGGTGGCGGCCAGATCGTCGGGGTGGACAAAATCCAGAAAAGACTGGCCTTCCAGATCGATCAGGGAGTATCCCAAGGTCTCTTCCCAGGCGGGATTGAGTTTGCGGAAATACCCCTGGAGATCGGCGATGCACAACAGATCCAGGGATTGGTGAAAAAAACGGTCCAGCTCCGCGGTTTTGCAGCGCAAGGCCTCCTGGATCCGTTGCCGGATGTGGTCGCGGATGCGATTGGCCAGGGTCAGGGCCAGATGGTCGAAAAAAATCGGCAGGTGTTGTCGCAGGGAGGCGCTGTTGATTTGCAGGTTTTCGATCTTGACCACACCGATCAGTTCTTCCCCCACCAGCAGCGGAAAGGCCCAGTGCCAGGGACCGGGAATGACCCCATCGTGCAGCTTGACATGACCCGGAGTGGTGGACTGCTCCAGGAAGGTGCGACTTTGCGCCACCTGGGCGACCAGGGGATCGGTGATGGTCGAAACCTTGGTATCGTCGGCCAGAAACGAGGCCAGATGCAACTCTTCGCCAATCCAGTAGTGGATCGATATGTCGGTGCCACCGATGGTCTCCACCACCGACGTGAGCATTTGGTGGACCATCTCGTCCAGATCCTGTCCCGTATTCAGCCGTTCGATGAGGCGGATGATCAGTTGCAGATTGGATTTTTCTTCGGCCAGTCGATGCAGGCGTGCGTTCAGATGTCGCATTTCCCGTTCCGGGTTATCCATGGGGCATGCGCTCCGTCTGGTCGGCGGCTTTGCGGGCGATGGCCTCCATCAGCACCGTTTCGAGATGATCCAGGGAGACATGCATCCAGCGCAGGGGCAAAGCGAGATAGTCGGCAGCGGCTTGCGCCTCGTGACGGAAATCTCCGGAACAGGAGGTTTGCACGGCCACGATACGTTTGTGGCTGGCGTGGAAAATTTCCTGGACCACAGAGCGATTGGTGCCAAAAACCGAAGCGAGCATGGGACGCCAGCACAATGCCCAATCCTCCAGCAGAAAATAGCTGCCCTCTTCCAGTTCCTCCACGAACCGTTCATGGCCCAGCAGCATGACGATGCAGTTCTGGCCCTGGGTGCGCAAGGTGTGGTGGTGGTCCAGATAGTTTTCCATGCGGGGATGGCAGCAGCCGTAAAAGACGATGGTATCGTGTTGTTGTTGCGTTTCTTGATCCAGGGCTTGATTCAATTGGCTGGAGAGGCGGTCGAGATGGTTGTGCAGGGTGGAGTCCAGATAGTGGGCTTCCAGGGGCCAGCCGTTTTTGCGGATCAGGTGGTCCACCTCTTTGTGGAGAATCCCGCATCCCACCAGTCGCATGGGTTGGCATGGCGGAGCGGTGATCATGGATAGTGACCGCATTCAAAAGCGGCGTTCAGCATGGCGTGTATGTTGGCTTCGGGGATGGCCAGGGGCATCACGCCGGTACCCAACAGAAAATGGCCCCCTGGCATGCCGATCCGGCAGAGCCGTTGCACCTCGGCGCGGGTCTGTTCCGGGGTCCAGGTGATCATTTTGATGTCGTCGATCACCCCACAGGTCACGCCCCGATCCCCAATGAGTGTTTTGGCCTCTTCCAGACGGTCCAAGGGGCTGATGTAATAGACCCCGATTTTGAGGGCGTCCATGACCCGTTGAATCACCCGGTTGAAAGGAGCCATGCCGCAGTAATAGACGATTCCCCCGGTTCCGCCCGCCTCCAGGTCGCGGCGCATCCAGGGCAGGGAGAAACTTTCAAAGCGTTTCATGCCCACAAAGGAGGGGGAACCGAAGGGGGTGGAGTAGACCAGAACATCTGCCCCCGCCTCCCGATAGGCCGCTGCCTGCTTTTGAAGGAGTTCCGAACACTTGGCCAACAGCCGATCACGCAGCGCCTCGGGGCCCGAGAGCAGCAGTTCCATCCAGCGTTCCATGCCCATCAGCAGGGCCGGCAGGGTGGTGGAGGCGGTCAGATAGGCGCAGATGGGATATCGTCCCGCTGACTCCTGGCGCAGGATTCTCAGACAGCGGGCGGTCTCCTGCCAAGCCGGGTGATGGGTGATGTCGTCGGGCACCGTCAGGCGATCGATGTCGTCCGGGGATTGGATGACAAAATCCGCCACATTGGGCGGGCCGTCCTCGGCGAAGAGAATCTCCTGGCAGCCGAACAGTTCGGCCTCCTTGCCGACATAAAAAAGGCTCCAGAGGTTGTCGTATCCGTAGCGTTCGCGCATGCGCAACTGGCCAGCGGCCACGTTTTCGCCGCTGGCGTAGTATTCTTTGAGGGGGAGTCCCAGTTCTCTGGCACCCTGATCCAGCAGATTGCAAAAAATCGGAATTCGGGGTGTGGGTTGCCCCAGGAGGGTGGCGCTGAGTATCTCTTTGGGGGTCATGGGCGTCGCACCTCCTGAATGAGATCGGTGATGACCTTGCCCGCGCTCACTCCGTCCGGTGCCCAACCATCGGCGCCCACGCTTTGGCAGAGCGTGTCGTCGAAGCGGTATGGCGCGCCGCCCACCACCAGGCGGATACGCGCTTCCAGGTTGTGTTCCTGCAGCAGACGCCGTACCTTGCGTGGTCCTTCGTCGCTTGTGGCGGTATGGACCATCATGGCCGAGATGGCGATCACCTGGGCGTCGAATGCCAACGCTTCCTGGATGAACCGTTCTGCCGGCACGTTCACCCCCAGATCCTTGACTTCCACCATCAGCGCCTTCAGGCATCCCATCACGATCCGTTTGCCCAGGGAGTGCAGATCCCCCCGCGCCGTACCCATCACCACCCGACCGATTACCTGGGGGGGATGTTGAAACTGTTCCAGCATTTTTTCGGTGACCTCGGCGGCGATCTGGGCGGTCATGAAGTGTTGCGCCAGATTGGCATCCGGATCATGGGTGATGCGGGACATCATCTCTTCGACCGCTGGAATCACCACCTGGAATACCACCTCTTCCGGAGTGATTCCGTTGGCCAGGGCACCGTTCACTACCTGAAAGGCGGCCTGACGGTCGGTGTCGAACACCGCCTCGCTATAAGCCTGGATGATCTTTGTGATCATTGGTGGTTTTCAGATGGGGTCTTTTTGAATAAAAATCATAATTTTAATTGTTGATTGGCATGATATCACCGATGGCCCGCAAGTGCAAATGTTGAATGAATTCCTCTTCAAATCGCGTACTTGTCGAAAGGTTCACCGGGTGTATCACCGGGAGCCACTGTTGAAAGAGTTGCGCCCCGTTTGGGGAGAGCAAAGCCATTTCGCATCCTTGCAGGGCAGCGCCCGGCAGACTGTGGAGTTTTTCCGGGTTCAAGGGAGGGATGAGGCCCAATTGTTGGGCATGCAGCCCGTTGATGCCGTTGCCGAAGGCGCCGCAAATCCAGAGATGGTTCAAGTCACTCCAGGTCATCCGGGCTTGCTGGAGCAGGATCGACATGGCAGCGGCGCAGGCCGCCTTGGCCCGCTGGAAGGTATCCACATCCTTGGGGGTGACGGTGATGTGGGGGTAATCGGGCAGAAGGGGGTATCCATTGGGACTGCAGGGAGAGGCGAAGCGTCCGGAGGGTTTCAGGATGGCTTGTTGGCGCAGCACAGCGATGGCGTCCAGCAGGCCGGAACCGCAAAAACCTTTGGGACTTTCTCCGTTGGTGACGTGGCAGGTCAGGGTGTCGTGTTGGCGGGTGATCCGATGGATGGCCCCTGTTTCGGCGTTCATGCCATGGCGGACTCCGGAGACTTCAAAGGCCGGGCCACCGGGTGTGGAGGTGATATACAGGGTCTGGCCATCCCACAGGGCCAATTCGATGTTGGTGCCCAGGTCCAGCAGCAGGGATCCGGGAGGGCCTTTGGGCAGTTGACTGGCCACCACGCCCGCCAACAGGTCGGAGCCGATGAACGGGGAGACTGGCGGCAGCAGGGTGATTTGGGCGTTGGGCCATTCCCAATGCCGTTGCCAAGCGGCGGGGTCATCGGGTTGGCAGTGGATGGGCAGATGTTCGGCGTTTGGATCCAGGAGTGGGGTGGTGTTGGTGCCCGCCAGCAAAGTGAGCATGGCGGTATTGCCCACGATCATCACCTGACCGATTTTCTTCAGCATGGGTGTGACCTCCCCCAGATCGCGGGCGAGCATATCGCGGACGGCGTGGAGGATGGCTTCGCGCGGCAATTGGGCCAGTTCTGCGGCCCGTTGCGGGGTGCGGTTGGCTTCGGTCAAACGGTTGAGGATGTCGGCCCCGTGGATCTCCTGGGGATTGATTCCCCAGCGGCTGGCGATTCGACGTTTGGCGGTGCGGTCCCACAAGGTGATACGCAAGTGGGTGGTTCCCAAGTCCACCGCCACGCCCAATGGATATGGGGAGGGGGTGGGTGGGGTGTTCGGGGGGTGATGCAGTTCTGGTGGCGGAATGCTTTTCCAGGGAGATGGCGCTGCCGGTTGGATCAATTGGAGTTCGCAGGGGCCTGCGGGGCGCAGTTGGCAAGCTAGGCGGTAGCCTTCCGCTCTTTGCGCCGGGGTGAGTTTTTCCCACTCCGAGCGGGTCGGTGGATTGCATGCTCCGTGGATCAGGAGAATGCAACAGGCGCCGCAACTGCCATTGCCCCCGCAGGAAGCACGTACCCGCAAGTGTGTGGTATCCAGCAATTCGCGGACCGATGCCCCTTGGATCAGCGCAAGGCGCAACAGCGTATCCCCACAGCGTATCGTCACCATTATTGATTCGTCCCGGCGTATGAATGGTCGCAACCGTCGAAACGGGTTATGGCCTCGGGTGCCCCCCGCGCATGCAATCTCCCTGATCCAGAAAAAAGAATTCCATGCCAGGAAGTCGTGGGTGAGGTCGCGTTTTTTGATACCAGGATGATACCAGAAACCAACCCCGCGCAACGAACGAATCTTTCCACCTTAGGGCACAGTGGATCGTTTTGATTTCTGAGCGGGAGAGGTGTCAGAGCGCATTGGATGCGATTGTCAATGCCGGCAAGAAGCGGTAGATTCTGGGGATTCCCTTTGAGAACGGTGTCTGCCATCCGGGCTTGCAACGTTCACCAACAATATGAGACCAACAATGCCGCCCATGGTTCGTTCTGACGCCTTGTACGCCAAGGAGTTATCCAAAATTTTCAGCGTCTATGGCCGATTCTACCGTATCCGTCTGGGTGGGACCGAATATCCTTGTCGTTCGGTGTTGGAGTTGGTGGATCGAAGGACCCTCCCAGGATCCGACCCCAATGTTTGGGACAGCCATTCTCCAGATCTCCATGTGGTGATGATGAATCCCGGGTCATCGCATCCGCTTCCAGTCGATACCCCGATCTCCTCGGTTTCCACGCCTGCGGCTATTTCAAAGATTCGTCTCGTGCCGACCAGACCGGACAATACCCAATATCAAATCATGAGAATCATGGTGGCCAGGGGGTACCGTCACGCACGCATCGTGAATCTGTCCGATTTGCGAGAACCCAAAAGTCCGGTGTTTCTGGGCATGGTGGAGACATTGCGTCATGTTGCCGGCGGAGAGGTTCACTCCTTGTTCTGCGAAGCGAGACAAGGCGAACGGGAACGAATACTGGCATCTTCCACATCCGTGCCGGTGATTGTCGGCTGGGGGCGGCATCCAGGGTTGAAAGGGTTGGCGCAACAGTGTTTGGGAAAACTCAAGGATCGGATCCTGGTGGGTGCTCCTGTGGACCGGGAACCCTGTCTGTTCGCCCACCCAAGCCCCATGTTGCAAAGCATGAAGGATGCCTGGCTTGCAGCTGTACTGGCGCAGTTGGTCCCCGGATTGCCGACTTGAGCCTGAATGGCTTCCAACCAAGGTTCAGCCGATTCTGGATGTGACCACCCAGGGATCCTCATGTGACGGGGGCGACCTTCCCAGTCCGGTGACATCCCCCGTCACGATATGAATACCTCATCCACAGAGTTGGCGAACACGAAGTTGTCGCTCCATGCTTCGATTCGTTCCAGGTCCGCCGAGTTCACCTTTGCGGCCACCCAGTCTGGTATTTGGCCAAATTTGCGACGCATCTGTTTGAGCAGCATGGAAGCCGCTTCTTCCTGTCGTCCTTCCTGTCGTCCGATTTGTCTCCCTCTCCGTTCACCCTTGGCAATCATATCCTGTGCGAACATGGACATCATTTTTTCTTCCTCCTCGGGACGTACTCTGCGAATGATCTCACGTACCATCGGTTCGTCGTAACTGCGGTAGGTCTCCACCACGTAACGCATGAGGAATCGAAAGTCCTCATCCGGAATTCCGACCAGTGCTTCGACCAGCAACTCTTTCACCTCAATTTGTTGGCCATCGCGGGTCGCGTATTTCGCCGCCAACAGCCACGCCCGCAGGCTGGGTTGACGGGATAGTTGCCGATCGTCAATCCGGCCCAGATCTAGCACCGTGAACCGGAAATTCAGCAGATACGGACGCCAACCCGTTTCAGCGTCCACCAGGGCCAGAAATTCATCCGGGATCCGCCAGATGGCCGAGCCATGATAGAATACAAAGGGGATGATGGCCGGAAGATGTTTCCACTCTGGATTTTCGCGTTCCCATTGCTTCAATGCCTCGATCAGGTATTTCAGCAATTGCCACCCGATACGCGCGTCGGGAGCGCTCTTGTGCTCAATCAGCACGTACAACAAAGCGGCCCGACCGGTGATCGTCTTGACCCGGTAGAGTCGGTCCGTCAGGTGGGCGCGCAGTTCCTCATCGACGAATGAACCATCCATCAACTCCGGTGGATCGGGGGACAGCACCTCCACCACTGCTTTTGGCAACCGTTCCCGCAGCAACGTTCCCGCCGTATCCGGATTGGAAAGCAAAGCCTTCAGGAATCGGTCGTGGGGATGAATCATATCAGTCATTGGACCTTCGCGACCGCTGGAATCTCTATCTTGTCTTTGATTTTCGTGAAAATCCGCTTCAGTGTCCAGTGAAATCAAACGGCCTGCGCGCCAAATAGCCAAGCAAGGGGGATTCGCTCGGGGCGGATGGGGTTTGGGGTGGGGGTGGTCTTGTTGCGTGTTGAAAAGACTGGACTTTTTTGAACAAAAAAGCCGCCCCGAAGGGCGGCCTTGATGATGAGAATCTTAATTTTTTAAAAAATGGTGGGCCTAAGTGGAGTTGAACCACTGACCTCACGCTTATCAGGCGTGCGCTCTAACCATCTGAGCTATAGGCCCTTGCTGTGTAACAGGGCCATTTATACACGGTTTGAGGAAGGGGGTCAAGGGGTGGAATCGTTATTTTTTGCGAGAGAGTTTTTTCTAAGGAAGGTTGACAATGGGGGGCGTTTTGGGCCAAACTGTTGATCGACCCCCAAGGAGAGATGGCCGAGCCGGCTGAAGGCGGCACCCTGCTAAGGTGTTATACTCGAAAGGGTATCGAGGGTTCGAATCCCTCTCTCTCCGCCATTTGTTCCTGCCGTTCGTTGTGCCTGCCGGTTTCATCCCTTGTCGATCAAGATCCTCTCAAGGTAACCTGTCCGAATGAACGCGTACAGCCCAAGGCTGCTCAACGCCTTTTTTTGGTGATTGTTCTGGGCAATGGAGAAGGGAATGGATTCGACACCCCCTGAAACGGCTTTCTATGATCTTCATGTTTTCTGTTGTGTCAATTCCCGGGATCCCGGCCATCCCCGAGGGGATTGTTCCCGCAGAGGGTCGGTGGCGTTGCATGCCTATCTGAAAGGGCGTGTCAAGTCGCTGCCGAATGTTGGCAGCGTGCGCATCAACCAGTCCGGCTGTCTGGACCGCTGTGAACTGGGGCCGGTGATGGTGATCTATCCGGAGGGTGTCTGGTATCATTATCGTACCCCGGAGGACGTGGATGAAATCCTGGATCGCCACATTGTTTCGGGCGAACGGGTATACCGACTGCTTCTCAACAACGACGCGCTTCATCCTCCGGTCTGATCGAACCATCCGGGAAACAGGGCGATGAACAAAACCAAACAGACATTCCGAATCTGGCCGTGGCTTCTGGTGATGGTGGCGATTGGTGGGGTGGTGGGATATGTCAAGAACATGCCCGAACCATTGACCAAGGCCCGATTCATCTCCGTGGACACCAAGGACACCAACAAAACCCCCCGATTGCCTTTGGCTCCCCATGTCCACCAGTTGCGTGCTCGTCCCGACGAGGCCATGGCCCGTGCCACCACCGGTCTGCCCATGCGTTTCCGGTTGATGGACAAACGTACCATGCGCATCGATCAACTGGTGATCGCCGTGGGTGAACTGCACGCCACCCCCTGGGGAGGTTGGATCCTGCCTCGGGCCTACGCGCCGGATCTGGTGATCCGGGAAGGGGAGGCGGTGCATGGTCCCGAGGGACATGTCAATCCGGCGGTGTGGGTGGAGTTGAAAAACTCGGATCAGAAATCCTTCTATGAAGGGTGGCTCTTCGCCCGGGATTCGGCCCAGACCGCCTGGGATCATCCTCGCTTTGATTTGACCTTTCTGGGGGTCGCCGTCGAGGCCCCGCCCGAGAAACGATGAGTGACTGGCTGTCTGCCGAGGGGGCGGCGGCCTTGTTGGCTCTGGTTGGCGCCGCCGAGGCGGGTGCCCGGGATGAGGTGCCGGTGGGGGCGGTGTTGACCGATGCGCTGGGTCGAATCCTCGGGGTGTGCGGCAATCTTTGCGTGAGCAACGCCGATCCGGTGGGACATGCCGAAATGCGGGTGATGCGGCAGGTGGCCCGATGCCTCGACAATTATCGACTCACCGCAACCCGGATGGCCGTGTCTTTGGAACCGTGTCCCATGTGCCGCGAGGCCGCCTCCCTGGCCAGAGTGGACCAAATCCGCTTCGCGGCGCGTCGGGAGGGTGGTTTTGCGGAGGTGGTGGATCCGTTTTTGGCTCAGGATGCGGAATATGGGGCCTCTTCGGTGGCGTTGTTGCAATTTTTTTTCTCGGAGAGACGTGCGGACTTGAATTCTTCCGGAAAGTCTGTTTAAATCCCCTGATTCCGACGATGAGGCGCTTGATTGAGTCGCCGCTCTTCGGAAAAGCCATCCGCGGTGGCGTTTTGGATTCGCGGAGAGATGACCGAGCGGTTGAAGGTGCACGCCTGGAAAGCGTGTGTACTCTAATCAGTACCGAGGGTTCGAATCCCTCTCTCTCCGCCATTATCCCACCCCATTGTCTGTCCTTTGGAAGTTCACCCTTCCTTGCTTTTGGATCAGTGGGCGGCGTTGATGGTCAGGTCATGCGCAACAAAAACCCGTGAACCCCGTCAGGACCGGAAGGTAGCAGCGGCAGCGGGACCTTTTGTGTGCCGTATACCACCTGACCGGAGCCGCCCTTAATTTTCGGGTACTCCTCATGTCCTCTTATGTTGTTCTGGCCCGTCGTTGGCGGCCGAGGAATTTTGATGCCCTGGTCGGTCAGCAACATGTGGTGCGGGCCTTAAGAAACGCCATCTCCAGCGGAAGAGTGCCCCATGCGTTTCTTTTTTCCGGCACCCGGGGGGTGGGCAAGACCACCTTGGCCCGGATTCTGGCCATGCGGCTCAACTGTCGCGACGCCCAGACCCCCGAACCCTGTGGTACCTGCGCCTCTTGTCAAGAGGTGATCGCCGGTTCTCATCCGGATGTCATGGAGATCGACGCCGCTTCGCGCACCAAGGTGGAGCAGATGCGGGAATTGTTGGAACTCGCTCCGTATGCGCCCTCCTCTTCGCCCTACAAAGTTTTCATTCTCGACGAAATTCACATGTTGTCCACCCAGTCCTTCAACGCCTTGTTGAAGACTCTGGAAGAGCCACCCTCCCACGTCAAGTTCATTTTTGCCACCACCGAACCGCGCAAGATTCCCGCCACCATTTTGAGTCGCTGTCAGCGTCATGACTTGAAACGGGTCACGGCGGCCCAGTTGATCGGGCATCTGGAAAGCATCATGCAAAAAGAGGGGATCCCCTGGGATGCCGCCGCGTTGGAGGCGGTGGTCCGGGCTGCGGATGGATCGGTGCGGGATGGGTTGTCGTTGTTGGATCAGGTCATTGCCCACGGCAACGGCGAAGTGCGTCTGGAGGCGGTGCAGACCCTGCTGGGATTGACCGATCTGGAGGCGGTGGAGAGTCTGGTGGAGCATGTGCTGACCGGGCGTGGACCCGACGTGTTGAGTGCCGCCGACCGGTTTCACGCCGGAGGGGTGGAACCGGTCGCCTTGATGCGGGATCTGCTGGATCTGGTGCATCGGCGGGCGCGGGCGCGGGTGACGGCCAATCCTGTCCCGACCACCGGACCGACTCTGGAACAGTTGCAGATGGTCTATCAGACCTTCCTGAAGGGGGAAGGGGAGATCAAGGTGGCGGATCAACCCGCCCAGGCTCTGGAAATGGTCTTGTTGCGGGCCGCCTATTTGAAGCCGATTCCCGATCTGGAGCAATTGATCGCCAATCTGGGGCCGGGTTCCGGTGCTCCTCCCGCGTTGGGTATCCCCGGGAATACCCGGAGGGGTTCCCCGGGACCAGGGGGGGCGGTTGCCCTGGGAACGGCGGGACCGTCCGTGTCAACCCTTCCGCTGGAACCGCCATCGGTGGCCTTGGTGACGGAGGCGGTTGCGACCACCCAACCCGGAGCCATCGTCATCACCACCCGGTCGGGTGGCGGGGAGGTCGGCACCGGAGAGCCTGAGAAGACTCAAGGGCTTCCCCCCGAGCTTGTGGTGGAGGATGTCGAGACATTGACTTCCTGGGAACGCCTGTTATCCTCCGCCACCGAGCGTTCCCCGGAGGTGGCGCGCAAGATGTGGGGCCAGTTGGCCTGTCTTTTTTTTGGTGTTCCCGCCGATGGCGGAGGGAGTTGTTTGCGTCTGCGCATGGTGGATGCCTGTTTCGGCACCCCGGAGCGGATGCGGGAGTTGATGGAAGGGGTGTTGCGGGAGTTGGGCCAGGGCGATATACGGGTTGTGGTCGAGTCCCCATCCGGTGCTCCCCGGCCCGAAACCCTTCAGGAACGGGCGGAACGGAAAGAACGGGAGTTCCGGCTCAGACTGGAGCAGGAGATGAGTGCGCGGCCGGATGTGCAACGATTGATAAAAACTTTTTCCGCCAGAATGATCGCCGTGGAACCTTTGGGTTCATGAGTGGTCCAACACATTTGGCGAGTCAGGAGGAGTGGTTGTGAAAAATATCGGCGACATCATGAAACAGGCACAGGCCATGCAAGGCCGGATGGCCAAGATGCAGGAAGAGTTGGCGGCGCTGGTTCTCACCGGGCACGCCGGTGGAGGCATGGTGCAGGTGGTGATCAACGGCAAGCAGGAAGTGTTGCGGGTGCGGATCGATCCTTCGGTGGTCAGCGGGGAAGAGATCGAAATGCTGGAAGATCTGGTGGCCGCCGCCTTCAACGACGCCCAGCGGAAAGTCCAGGAGGCCACCCGTGACAGCATGGCCCAGATCACCGGTGGGCTCAAGATCCCCGGATTGAATCTCCCATTCTGAATTCCTTAAGCATCCAGGAGTGCGCAGTGAAGGGATTGCCGTCGTTGGAACGGGCTGTGGTGGTGTTGTCCCGTTTTCCCGGGGTGGGTCCCAAGAGCGCGCGACGCATGGTGTATCATCTGTTGCGTCGGGGGCCGGATGCGATCCGGGAACTCCTCGACGCCCTGGAAGGGATCGGAGAGCGGATTCGTTCCTGTGACCGCTGTCACAATCTGTCCGAGGCGCCACTGTGCTGGATTTGTTCGGATCCGGCCCGGGATCCAACCCGGATCTGCGTGGTCGAAGAACCCTCCGATCTGTTGGCCATGGAAAAGGCCGGTCTGTTCAAGGGGGTGTATCATGTTCTGGGGGGGCGTTTGAGTCCCCTGGATGGCGTGGGTCCGGATGCGCTCCATTTGGCCTCTCTGGAGAACCGGTTGTCGGAAGGCGGATTCGTGGAGTTGATCGTGGCCACCAATCCCACGGTGGAAGGTGAAGCTACCGCCCACTTCGTGGCGCAACTGGCGGAACCCTTGGTCTCACGGGTGACCCGCCTGGCCCACGGATTGCCCATGGGCGGGGAGTTGGAGTACCTGGACGAGTCCACTTTGTATCAGGCCATGGTGGGTCGCAGGGATTTTCGGCGGGATTAGTCGGGAATCCTTCAGAAGGACTTGAAATTTTTTTTGCGGTGCAATATAATCGATCCCCGTACCGCGTGACACGAGGGAACAGAGCTGAATTCGGATCGATTGAGAAACGGGATATGCCAGGAAGGATATCGTCTATTTCTCAAGATGATTATCAGTCTGCCCCGGATCGATCCGGCACGAATGGAACCTTAACCCCTGGAGGGCGATTTCAATGAGCGAGCAAGCAGCCCAATCAAAGGCGACATTTCCCTATCCGGGAAAGCCCGGTACCGGAGATGGATCCGATGCGGTCTCTTATGTGGAGACTCGGGCCACCGATGGAGCCGCAGCCTACCCGATCACATCGTCCACGAACATGGGCATGCTGTATCAGGTTGCAGTGGCCAATGGCTGGAAAAATGTCTGGGGTACGCCGCTGGCCTGGATGGAACTGGAGTCCGAACACTCGTCCGCCTCTGCCTGCGAGGGCTTCGCCCTGGCGGGTGGCCGGGTCACTAACTTCACCTCCGGCCAGGGTCTGATCCTGATGAAGGAGGTGTTGTATACCATCTCCGGCAAACGGTTGCCCCAGGTGCTCAACATCGGTGCGCGGGCTTTGACCTCTCAGGCCCTGAACGTCCACGCCGGTCATGACGATGTCATGGGTGTGGCGGATTGCGGCTGGGGCATTCTGTTTGCCCACAGTGTGCAGGCGGCGGCGGATCTGTGTCTGATCGCCCGTCGCGCCTCCGAGGATGCGTTGACCCCGATGATGAATGTCCAGGATGGTTTTCTGGGTACCCACACCATCGAAAATCTTCAATTTCCCGAAGATGAACTGATTCGTGAGTATCTGGGCAATCCCAGAGACAGGATCCGTGCGATCTTTGATCCGGCCCACCCGATGCAGATCGGTGTGGTGCAGAATCAGGATGCCTACATGCAAGGCAAGGTCGCCCAGCGTCATTTCTATGACAAGCTGCCCGGCCTCATCGAATCCGCCATGGATGAGTATTACCGTCTGACCGGACGGCGTTATTACATGGCCCAGCCTGTGATGATGGATGATGCCGAATATGCCATCATCGCCATGGGTACCACCGCCGAAACCGCCATCTCCAGTATCCAGGTGGTCCGGGAGCGGTTGGGGGTCAAAATGGGCGTGGTGATTCTCACCAGTTTCCGTCCGTTTCCCGCGGTTCAGGTCGCCAAGGCGCTCGGCAACTGCAAAGCGGTGGCGGTACTCGAACGGTGCGACATTCCCACCATGGTGGACAATCCCCTCACCACGGATGTGGAGGCCTCGTTGGCCAAGGCGGCCATGGGTCTGCCGGGCTTCACCAAGATCGATCGGGTTCCGGTGGTCTTTTCCGGTGCGGCCGGACTCGGCTCCCGGGATGTGACGCCGGGCCATATGCTGGCTGTGGTCAAGAATATGATCGCCGGTCCGGTGGCGGGCAAGCGGTTCTTCACCCTGGGAATCGATCACGAAAGCGCTCTGCCCTCGGAAGAGGAACCGGATGTGCGCCCCGCCGGATCGTTCTCGGTGCGCGCCCACTCGGTGGGCGGTTACGGCTCGGTGACCACCAACAAGATCATCGCCACCATGTTGGGGGACATTTTCGGATTCCGGGTGCAGGCCGCGCCCAAGTATGGCTCGGAAAAGAAAGGTCTGCCCACCAATACCTATCTGACGGTGATCCCGGAAGGCAAGATTCTGACCCACTGCGAACTCAAACAGGTGGAGTTCGTGCCCTTGATGGATCCCACCACTTGGTACATGGGCAATCCGCTGGTGGGATTGCAACAAGGGGGGATCGTCTTCCAGCACACCGACGAAACCTCCGCCCAGGCTTTGTGGGAATCCTTGCCCCCTTACGCCAAGTATTTCATGAAGTCCAATCGGATTCGTTTCTATGGCGTGGACACCATCCAGATCGCCCGGGAGTCCTGCAAGAACGACTCTTCCCTGGTGCAGCGTTTCCAGGGTGTGGTGTTGCTGGGTGTGTTTTTGCGAGTCACGCCGTTCCGCGAAAATGCCGGAATGACCGAAGAGGATTTGTTTGTCAAGGTGGCCAAACCCTTGACCAAATATTTCGGCAAACGTGGCTCCAAGGTGGTCGAGGACAACCTGGCCGCAGTCAAGAAAGGGTATCATCGGGTTATGGAGGTGACGCCCGAGATCATGGAAACCACACCCGCCGACCTGCTCGCTTTGGGCAAGGAGGAGTGGGACGCAAAAGGCAAGGACGTCAACGCGTTCTTCATTTAGGGACTTGCCGGGTGCGGCTTGTGGCCGCGCCCCATGGAGGATCGTCATGACTCAGCGAGCGTTAATCTATTCCTCAGCCACTCCCCAATGGTACGACGCCGATCGCGCCAGGGAGATCATGAGCGCCTACAATTCAGGCGCCGGATCCGGGCAGCCGGCCGACAAATTCGTGGCCTGTTCACTGGTTCCTGCCGGTACGGGTTCGTATCGGGACTTTTCCTACATTGCGCCCGATCTGCCCGAATACGATGCCAGCCATTGTGTCGCCTGCATGGAGTGCGTCCAGAACTGTCCCGACTCCGCCATCTGGGGCAAGGTGTTGCCCCCGGATACGGTGGAAAAGACCCTGGAAGCCTTTGGTGAGGAGAACGACAAGCTGCTCTTGCGGGAACAGCTTGTCCAGACCACCAAATTCTGGAAAACTTACGACAAGAAAAAGAGCAAAGGTTCCGACACCCCCGGAGGAGCCTGGTTCGGCATTTTCGTCGATCCCACCAAGTGCAAGGGATGCGGCGAGTGCGTCACGGCGTGTGGCAGTCACAACGCCTTGAAAATGATCAAGAAAACGCCGGTCAATCTGCCGTCCTACTTCACCATCTGGGAGTTTTACAAAAAAGCTCCCGATACCCCGGAGCTGTACATCAATCCGAAGCTCAAAGTGGATATCATGCTTCGGGACGGGGCCAATCAGTATGTGGGTGGCGCCGGATCCTGCATGGGATGCGGCGAAAC
Organism: Magnetococcales bacterium; assembly: GCA_015231755.1. NCBI lineage: Bacteria > Pseudomonadati > Pseudomonadota > Magnetococcia > Magnetococcales > Magnetococcales bacterium. The sequence continues at coordinate 68,484 of JADGAZ010000006.1, forward strand.
CTCGGTGCTGCGTCAGTTCCTGGCCATGACCCATGCCAAGGTGGGTAACAAGTATGGCATCGTGGCCAATACCGGCTGCAATACGGTGTATGGTTCCACCTATCCGTACAATCCGTTCCGGGCGCCGTGGGTCAACTCCCTGTTTGAAAACGGTCCCACCGTGGCCATGGGCATCCGCAGCCACTGGGATCAGATGGGCAAACAGGATCATCAGCTCTGGGTGGTGGGCGGCGATGGTTCCATGCTGGACATCGGCTTCCAGTCTCTGTCCCGTATGCTTACCTCGGGCATGAACATCAAGGTCCTGGTCCTGGATACCCAGGTCTATTCCAACACCGGCGGTCAGACCTCCACGGCCACCTTCATCGGTCAGGATGCCAAGATGTCGGTGCATGGTTCCCATGTGCAAGGCAAGTGGGAACGGCGCAAGGAGATCGCCAACATCGCCTTGATGCATCCCCGCGTGTTCGTGGCCCAGACCGTGGGACCGATGATCAATCATTTCTACAAGTCCATCGAGCAGGCTTTGGAGTTTGATGGCCCGGCCTTGATCAATGTGTACACCACCTGTCAGCCGGAACATCAGGTGGCCGATGACCTTTCCAATACCCGGGCGTTGATGGCCGTGGAATCCCGGGCCTTTCCGGTGTTCATTTACGATCCGGATGCGGGTCCGACCCTGGCTTCCCGGCTCTCCTTGCAGGGCAATCCTTCGATGCGCCGGGACTGGCACATTAAGAAAGATGCCAATGGCGAGGAAAAACCGGTGGATTTCATCGCCTTTGCCAGGGGTGAGGGGCGCTTCCAGAAACAGTTTGATGCCAATGGCCAGCCCAGCGAGGTTCTCAAACGCTCCCAGCAGGATCGGTTGATGAACTGGCGTCTGTTGCAGGAGTTGGCCCGGATCCAGAACGAAGACTGGATGGAAGAACTCGAACAGAATGGATAATCGATCAGGGATCATGTATGATCCTGTCCAAAAGGCCTCATGAGGCCATTTCAATATCAGACGGATCATGGGGAAGGAGCAAAAGCGATGGAGGATCGGGTCATCAGTACCCCGGAAGGTAACTCCCCCGGAGGTTTGAAGTCCACCAATTTGGATATGCTGGAACGACAGATCTTCCAGCGCGATGGCGTGTTTCAGGCGGATTTCCACTCCTGGCGGGTGGGGACCTTTTTTCAACGGGTCTACAGCACCACCCATCAGCGTGGTGTGGGTTTCGAGGCGTTTTGCCGCGCCATCGAGCCTGATGGCATGACCCGTTCGGCTTCATCCATCTTTTCGTCCATCTCCGATCCGGAAGATGTGATCCAGATGGATCGTATGCGTATGTTGTTGCACTTCAAGAACTTCATGGCCTCCGAGATCGAGGATCGCTGGCTGATCACCAATCTTCACCCCCGGGTCATGCTGGGCGTGAAGGATCCGGACGTGAAATTTCTGGCCGAGGTGCTGGAACATACCGGATTCCCGCCTCACCAACTGGTGATCGCTCTGCGGGAGCATGCGGGCAATTTTGAAACCGTCCTGACCCGCACCATGGCCCAGCTCAAAGAGTTGGGATGTCTGGTGCTGTTTGATGATTTCCGCGCCGAATCGGCCAATCTGGATCGTTTGTGGCGGTTGTCGCCGGATATCGTCAAGCTGGATCGCTCCCTCATCGACAACGCCTTGAGAAGTGGTCGAGCCAAACGCATGTTGTTCAAACTGGTCTCCCTGATTCACGCCTCGGGTGGACTGGTGTTGATGGAAAAGATCGAAACCGAACAGGAGGCCTTCCTGGTGATGCGCCTGGAGGCCGATTTTGTCCAGGGACGTTATTTCGGCAATATGGAAAGTCGCGCCACCCGGCGCAGTGCCGTGGACTGGGATGGCGCCTTCCGCAATCTGGCCTCCCATTGTGAACGGGAGGTGTTCAAGGAGGTCCATCACCACAATCTGGAGATGGGGCAATACACCAACGAGTTCATGGAGTGCGCCTGGGCTGTGGCCGATGATGTTCCTTTGGAAGAGGCCGCGATCCGTCTGGTGAAAATGAATGGTGTGGAGCGGGTTTACCTGTTGGACCACAAAGGTCTCCAGGTCAGCCAGAACGTCTTTCCCGAAGAAAAACTCAAACGGGTCGATCCCCGTCACAAGCCGTTGTGGGACTCCTATGGCGCCACCTGGACCCGGCGTACCAGTTTCTACAGCGCCATTCAAAATCCGGGGGTGGTGCAAATTTCGCCCCCTTATCGCTCCAATACCAGTCTGAACATTTGCACCACCCTTTCGGTGTCGCTCCGCAAGGGCAGTCATGCCTATGTTCTGTGCTGCGATGTGGAGTGGAATGAAGACAAGATTTTCTGACATGACCTCTGACCTGATCACAACCGTCCGCGATCAACTGAAACGATCGCGGACCCTCCCGACCCGGATCGATCTGCCGCTGAATCCTGAGGATTCGTCGCCCGGTCAGGCGTCTGGAGGGGTCTTGAAACTGGAGGAGTTCGAGCAGGAACTCCTCCTGTCCCCCTTGTTTACCCCCGGACAGGCGGAACGCGCCGCCTGTGAACCCGTGCTGCCCCGTGCTGGACTCACAGGCGAAGAGGTCGATCTTCTGATCGCCACCCTGGCCCGGGAGACCCCCTGTTTTCCGGTGACTTCGGGACAACGGAGTGGTTTTTGTCCGGTGCCCGAGGTGGTTGTGGCCCGTTATGTCCGTCTGTTGGGGCTGGATCAGCCGGTCTCGGCGGAAGCTTATGAATGGATCGATTCCCGGTTGGTGGGCGCGGACCGGGATTGGGTCATGAGTCTGGCCCGTCGTCTTGTGTGGCAAACTCCCAGCAGCGGGGAGTTGCTCTCCCGGGTATTGCGGGTCATGGCCCAGGGCAGCGCCATCACCACGGACAAGATGGGATTTGTGACCGAGTTTGTGCGTACCTATCGCTGCTTCACCGAGTCGGAGTTGATCCGGGGCTTGAAAAGCCTGATTGAATCCTACCGCATCGACGCTGACCATCCCACCTTCAACAATCCGGCCCTGGAAGACAAACAGGGTGAGTCCATCCGCTCCCATCATTGCGACGAGGCCGTGCGCCTGCATCGCGTGGCCATGGCACGGGAGCTTCTCGCGGATTTTGGAAAAAATTCCAGGGTGCCTTGATCCTGGACCCGGTTCGTGGCATTCTTCACCCGTTTGATCGCATTCACGTAATTATGGATGATTGATTGGGTTTATGGAAGAAAGCCAACCTCGAACGGGTCATGGCCGGATCATTGAATACAGCAACTCATCCCCCTTTCACGGTTTCCATTCGTTACGACGAGACTTGGCTGGAAGTCCCGTCCGGTAAAACCATTCTGTCCGCACTGGAGTCGGTGGGCATCGGCATGGTGCGGGGAGTGGGGTGCCGAGGCGGCATCTGTGGCGCTTGTGCGGTTTTGTATCGGGTTCCGGCCCAATCCCATACCATGTCCGCCGGTCTGATGTGTCAAGAGACCGTGCAACCGGGGATGGAGATTCTTCCTCTGCCTCATGTTCCCCATAAAAAAGTTCCCCACCACCTGGACCTCCCGGAGGATGAAACTCCGGCCTATCATGTTTTGCGTCTGTATCCCGAGGTCAATCACTGTGTGATGTGCGGTGAGTGTGTGCGCATGTGTCCCATGGATATCGATGTCATGGGATATGTGGGCATGATCAAACGGGGCGATCTCAAGGCCGCGGCCCGGGAATCCTTTACCTGCATTGGTTGTCAACTGTGCGTGATCCGCTGTCCGGCGAGCATCTCCCAGCCCAATGCGGCCCTGGCCGCCCGCCGTTGGTATGGCGGTCATCAGGAACCCCGCGCCGACCATTTGACCCGGATGCTGGAAAAGGTGGATTCCGGGCGTTACACTTCGGTTTTCCGCTGGATGCGGCATATGGATTCCATGGAGTTTCAGGCGCTTTATCTGCGTCGGGAACGGGAACCGGATGAGTCTCCTCCCGGTACTTGGCTGCCCGAAGATCAGTCGCTTCTCTAGGCTCCGACTCCATGACAATTCCACCCTTGAACGTCTTTCCCGAAGCCCTGCGCGACTCCGCCCGAATGGTGCAACGGACGCGGGAGAGTCGTTTGACCCGTCGTCGCATGGGGGAGCGGATTGAGGCGTTGTCGTTGTCGGATCGTCGCGCCATGCTGGAGGAGTTCCATCCGGATCACCGGGTGGAGGGGCGTGGGGTGTTGTCCATCGGCCCCTCCAAGGGGATCGCGGTGCCGGTGGAACTGGTGGCGTTGCTGGAAGCGTGGCCCAGGCCCGTGGTCATGCCGTTGCTGGAGAAGAGTCGCGAAGCCGGTCTGCTGGTGCCGGAGGTGACCACCGATGTCTTGGTGATCGGCGGTGGCGGGGCCGGTACGGCGGCGGCCATTGTCGCCGCCGAGGCCGGAGCCCGGGTGATGGTGGTCACCAAACTGCGTCATGGGGATTCCAATACCGTCATGGCGGAAGGCGGCATGCAGGTGGCCGATCACGAATGCGACTCCCCGGCCCAGCATTTCCTGGATGTGATGGGAGGGGGTCATTTCAGCAGCAATCCGGAGTTGGTGGAGGCCCTGGTCACCGAAGGACCGGCTGTGCTGCGTTGGCTGGAATCCTTGGGCATGTTGTTCGACAAGTACCCCACAGGCCGTATGAAGGTGCGTCATGGGGGAGGCACCTCCCGCAAGCGGTTGCACGCTGCCGGAGATGTCACGGGGCTGGAGATGATGCGGGTACTCAAGGATCGCATGGAGTGTTTGAATGCGGTCACGGTCATGCCCTTTGCCCCGGCGGTGGAACTGCTTTCGGATGAAAACGGTCGGGCCGTGGGGGCGATCCTGGAACAGTTGCCCAGTGGCAGACCCCTTGTGGTCGGAGCCAAGGCTGTGGTACTGGCCACCGGTGGATTCGGTCGGCTCCATCTGAGCGGGTTTCCCACCTCCAACCATCACGGGGCCACGGCGGATGGTCTGGTTTTAGCCTATCGGGCCGGTGTTCCCCTGCGGGATATGCAGAACTGTCAATATCATCCCACGGGGGTGGTATTTCCGGAAAAATTGACGGGTCTGCTGCTCACCGAAAAGTTTCGTGGACTGGGGGCGCAACTCCTCAATCGCCACGGGGATGAATTCGTGTTCAGCCTGGAACCCCGGGATGTGACCACTGCCGCCATCATCCGGGAGTGTTCCGAGTTCGGCAATGGGGTGAACGTGCCCAGTGGCGCGGTGGGGGTGTGGCTGGATATTCCTCTGATCGACCAGATTCATGGCCGGGGCACCATCGAACGGGAGTTTCCGGGGCGTTTCAAAGAATATTTGCGCATGGGATTGGATATACGTCAGGTGCCGTTACTGGCCTATCCCACGCTTCATTATCAAAACGGCGGGGTGGTGATCTGGCCCAATGGCGGCACCGACATGCCGGGACTGTTTGCCGCCGGGGAGATGACAGGCGGGGTGCATGGTCGTAACCGTCTGATGGGTAATGCATTATTGGAGATTCTGGTTTTTGGCCGTCGGGCCGGGGCCAGCGCGGCTGCGTTCGCCAAAGGCGTGAAGCATGCCCAGGAACCGGGATTGGGCCATCTGGATGCCTATCTGGATCAATTGATGTCTGCAGGCATTCAACCGGGGCAAACCTCTCCCCGGTTGTTGCCGGCTTATGGGACGGTGCGTCCGATTTGAAGTCGATGATGGGGTGGACCGCCCGATTTGATGACTGCGAACGCAGGGAGGCTTGGACTTTGACCGTTGGAGTGAAACAGGTGACAGAATATGAACATTCATGAATATCAGGCTAAGAAAATTCTGGCCGGCTTCGGGGTGAAGGTTCCCCGTGGTCATGTCGCTTTTACCCCGGAAGAGGCTGTGAACGGAGCCAAGGAGTTAGGCTCATCCGTGTTCGTGGTCAAGGCGCAGATTCATGCCGGAGGCCGTGGCAAGGGTGGTGGTGTGAAGGTGGTCAAAAGCGTGGACGAGGTGCGTGAAGAGGCCAAACGCATGCTCGGCATGACGTTGATCACCAAACAGACCGGTCCCGCCGGCAAAGAGGTGAAGCGGATTTATGTGGAGGAGGGATGCCGTATCGCCCGTGAGCTGTATCTGGGCATGGTGATTGATCGCGCCACGAGTCGTGTCACCATGATGGCTTCCACCGAGGGAGGCATGGAGATCGAAGAGGTCGCAGCCCGCACTCCGGAAAAAATTCTCAAAGAGGCCATTGATCCGGCGGTGGGATTCCAGGGCTATCAGGCCCGGAATCTGGCCTTCGGTCTGGGTCTGGTGGGTGGACAGGTCAACAAGGCGGTGCAGTTCATGACCGCCTTGTACAACGCCTTTGTCGCCACCGACGCCTCCTTGGCGGAAATCAATCCCCTGGTGGTCACCGAAGACGGGGATGTGATGGCCCTGGACGCCAAAATGAATTTCGATGGCAATGCCCTGTATCGCCACAAGGATTTGGTGGAGTTGCGGGATCTGGACGAGGAAAATCCCCGGGAAGTGGAAGCCTCTCGGCATGATCTTAACTACATCAGCCTGGATGGCACCATCGGGTGCATGGTCAATGGCGCGGGACTGGCCATGGCCACCATGGATATCATCAAGCTCAAGGGGGGCAGTCCTGCCAACTTCCTGGATGTGGGGGGTGGTGCCACCACGGAGTCGGTGACGGCGGCCCTGCGGCTGATTCTCTCCGATCCCAGCGTCAAGGCGGTGTTGATCAACATCTTTGGTGGCATCATGCGCTGCGACGTGATCGCCGATGGCGTGGTGGCCGCGGCCCGACAGGTGGATGTGCAGGTGCCCCTGGTGGTCCGGCTCGCCGGAACCAACGTGGATCTGGGCAAGGAGATTTTGCGTCAGTCGGGTTTGGCCATCATCCCCGCAGACGACCTGGACGACGCCGCCGCCAAGGTGGTGGCATCCATTCAATAAGGGAGGGTTTTCCATGAGCATTTTGGTTGACAAGAATACCCGGGTCATCTGTCAGGGCTTTACCGGGGCCAACGGAACCTTCCATTCCGAGCAGGCCATCGCCTATGGCACCCAACTGGTCGGAGGTGTCACGCCGGGCAAGGGTGGAACCCGTCATCTGGATCGTCCGGTCTTCAACACCGTGGCCGACGCGGTGCGTGAGACCGGTGCGGATGCTTCGGTCATTTTCGTGCCGCCCCCCTTTGCGGCGGATGCCATCCTGGAGGCCGCGGACGCCGGTTTGAAACTGGTGGTGTGCATCACCGAGGGAATCCCGGTGCTGGACATGGTCAAGGTGAAACGGTTCCTGGCGGGTCGCGTCACCCGTCTGGTGGGTCCCAACTGTCCTGGGGTGATCACGCCGGGAGCCTGCAAGATCGGTATCATGCCGGGTCATATCCACAAGGTGGGCAACGTGGGTGTGGTCTCTCGTTCCGGCACCCTCACCTACGAAGCCGTGGCCCAGACCACCGCCGTGGGATTGGGGCAGAGCACCTGTGTGGGACTGGGTGGAGATCCGATCAATGGCACCAATTTCATCGACTGTTTGTCGATGTTCCAGGATGACCCCCAAACCGAGGCGGTCATCATGATCGGTGAAATCGGCGGTACCGCCGAAGAGGAGGCCGCGGCCTGGATCCGGCAGCACATGACCAAGCCGGTCACCGCCTTCATCGCAGGAGCCACGGCACCCAAGGGTAAACGCATGGGTCACGCCGGGGCGATCATTTCGGGTGGCAAGGGGACCGCTGCCGAAAAATTCGAGGCTTTGGAAAAGGCTGGCGTTCACATTGCCCGCTCACCGGCCGAGATGGGAGTTGTTGTCAAACAGTCGTTGAAAAGCTAGGATGGACAGTCGCCGCCCCAATTTCGATTGGGGCGGCATACTTTTTCGGAAGGAAAGGAACGCTCGATGTCTAAAGCAAATGACCTGATCATCCGGGTTGCCGGAGAGGGGGGCGAGGGAATCATCTCGACCGGTGATTTCGTTGCCGCAGCCTGTGCCCGGGCGGGCTTGGAGGTGTATACCTTCAAGACATTCCCGGCGGAGATCAAAGGGGGGTATGCCATGTACCAGGTTCGGGTCAGTTCCGAACGGGTGTACAATCAGGGTGACACCTTTGATGTTTTTTGCGCCTTTAATGGTGAGGCCTACGAGCTGAACAAGCATCTCCTCACCCCGGGGACCGCCTTTGTCTATGATTACCCGGGGGGAGATTTTCAACCCGACGCCATCCCGGAAGGGGTGATCGCCTATCCGATCCCCATGTCGCAGGCTTCCAAGGAGTTGGGTTCGTATCGTTCCAAGAACATGGTGGCCATGGGTGCCCTCTCGGTGCTGTTCAACATCAGCGAGGAGACCTTGAAGCAGGTTTTGACCAACAAGTTCAAAAAGAAGGGCGACGAGATTCTGGGCTTCAACCTGAAAGCCTTTGAAAAGGGTAAAGAGCTGGGCGCCGCCTTGCAAAAGCAGGATGAGTGGCGGGTGGCGGATCCGGTGGAACCCAAGGATGTGATCATCATCTCCGGCAACGACGCCGTGGGCATGGGCGCTTTGCTGGGCGGACTGGAATTTTTCGCGGCCTATCCCATCACGCCGGCCACGGAAATCGCCAAATTTGTGGCCATCCACATTCCCAAGCTGACCGGAACCCTGGTGCAGGCCGAAGACGAGATCGCCTCCATCGCCCAGGTGTTGGGTGCCTCCTATGCCGGTCGCAAAGCCATGACCTCCACCTCAGGTCCAGGGCTTTCCCTGATGAGCGAGTTGCTGGGTATGGCTTCCATGGGTGAAATTCCCGCGTTGGTGGTGGATGTGCAGCGTGGTGGACCGTCCACGGGTCTGCCCACCAAACATGAGCAATCGGATCTGTTTTTGGCCATTCACGGCACCCACGGTGATGCGCCCCGGGTGGTGCTGTCGGTCGAGGACGTGAAAGACTGCGTGGACATGACCGTGGACGCCTTGAATCTCGCCGAACAGTATCAGTGCCCGGTGATTTTGTTGTCCGACGGTTCGCTGGCCTTTTCCACCCAGACCATTCCCGCGCCCAAGCCGGAGAACTATACCCTGGTCAATCGCAAACGGTGGGATGGGGAAGGCAAGTATTTCCGTTATGCCATGACCGAAGACCTGATCTCCCCCATGTCCGATCCGGGCACTCCGGGAGGCGAGCATATCGCCACGGGTCTGGAACACGGTGCCAGCGGCGCGCCGTCCTGGTCGTCGGAAAATCACGAGGCCATGCACCGCAAGCGGTTCGGCAAGATCAGCGGTTTGGTGAATACCTACAAGCCGGTGGAAGTGGATGGCGAAGGCGAAGCCGATGTGGGTATCATCGCCTGGGGCAGCACCATCGGTGTGGTGCGCGAATCCATCATGCGGTTGCGGGCCGAGGGGATCAAGGTCAAGGGATTCTATCCCAAGCTGATGTGGCCCATGCCTGTGGCTCAGTACGAGGCTTTCGCGGCCACCTGTAAAAAGATTCTGGTTCCAGAGGTCAATTTCCAGGGTCAACTGTCCCACTTTATCCGTGCGGAAACGACCATTCGTCCCATTCCCTACACCATCTGCGGCGGGCTGCCTTTCAATCCCGCGATGATCGTGAATAAAGTCAAGGAGGTGCTCTGATGTCCGTCGCCGCGTTGCACAAGAAAGAGATGGCTCCCAAAGAGTACAAATCCGACGTGAACGTTGTCTGGTGTCCGGGGTGTGGGCATCATGGCATCTTGAACGCGATTTTGCGCTCGTTGTCCGAACTGGGTGTGGATCCGACCAATCTGGTCAATGTGTCCGGCATCGGATGTTCTTCCCGCACGCCCTATTTCATGCAGTCTTACAAGATGCACACCCTGCATGGTCGCGCCGGACCGGTGGCGACTGGGGTTCAGTTGGCCCGTCCCGACCAGTTGGTGTGCGTCACCGGTGGCGACGGCGATGGATTTGCCATTGGTGGGGGTCACATGCCCCACATGGCCCGCCGGAATGTCAACCTGACCTACATCCTGTTTGACAACGGCATCTATGGCTTGACCAAAGGGCAGTATTCTCCCACCTCTCGCCGGGAGTTGAAGGCCTATACCACCCCCTATGGCGGTCCGGACGATCCCATGAATCCGTTGCTGTACATGCTCACCTACGGGGCCACCTATGTGGCTCAGGCCTTCGCGGGCAAGCCCAAGGTGTGCGCGGATCTGATCAAGGGCGCCATGGAACACAAGGGCTTTTCCTATGTGAACATCTATTCCCAGTGCGTCACCTACAACCGCATCGATACCATCCAGTATTATCGGGATTTGATGCGGGAGATTCCGGCGGATCATGATCCTTCGGATCTGAGCGCCGCCATGGAACTGGCCCGTGGTGACACGGAAGGACATCGTCCCATGGGACTGCTGTATCAGGTGCAGCGGGAGACCCTGGACGAGCGTCTGGCCGCGATTGTGAAACAGGTCGGTGGACATCCGGATTTTGATCGGAACAAGATCATCAATCAGTACCGTCCCTGATCGCATACGGGTTGCGAAGCGGGTGTCCCCTTTTGGGAGGATCGGGAAGGGGACACCCGCTTTCAGATTTTGTATGTGGATCGCAACCAGTTTTCCACCTGGATGGCTGTGTTTTTCTGTGCTAGACTGTCTCGACAGTAATTTAATTGTAAATCCATTATTTCGATAACGCCATGCGACGCTTTACAGAAAAACAGGACTTGATGGATGCGTTCGGCACACCGGGCGGAACGCTGGTGGATGCGGATTTGTCGTTCATTCAAGTAGAGGGTGTGGATCTTTCCGGGATGGATCTTTCCGGGGCCAATCTTTCCGGTGGGGCCTGGGTAGATGTCAACCTGGACGGGTGCGACCTGAGCAACGTGCATGTGGTGGAGTCCCAGTTCACCCGGGTGAATTTTCGGCGTACCCGACTTGATCATGCGTTGTGGCAGCGTGTCGAACTGAAGGGGTGTGCCTTCGAGCAGGTCGAAGCCTCTGAAGCCTCCTTTTTCTTGAGTGTGATGTCCGACACCGATTTCCGTCATGCGAAGTTGATCAAGGCGCAATTTCTGGAAACCAATCTGGATCGCGCCGATTTCACGGGTGCGGATCTGTCGTTCGCCCAGCTGCGGGAATCTTCCCTGGAACAGACCCGGTTCATCTCTTGTGATTTGCGTGGCGTGGATTTTCGCAAGACCAATCTGCACCACGCCGAGTATCGTCATGTCTGCACCGACGACGCCTTGTATTATGGCAAACCCCCCTGGGGTGGAGAGACCATTCCCGGACGGGATTGGGTGCGTGATCTGTTGGTCTTTGACGGAGAGTGACGAAACCATGCCATTTCCGGAAGTGCCGATGGCCCGGAGCAGTGCGCAACGACGTTTGGTTTATCTGGCGAGTCGTCGGGCCATGGCCGAGATGGAGCGCATTCTGCACCGGTTTCTGGTCAGGGAATTGACGGAACTGGACGATGGCCAGTGCCAGCGTCTGGAATCCTTGCTCAATCGTGCCGACGCGGATTTGATGGACTGGATGGCTGGTCTCAAGCCGATGCCGGATGACCTGGAAGCCGATCTCCTGGCCCGTCTGATGGTGCATTCCCGGGAAGAGGGAATGGCCGTGGGGGAGTGAGGGGGATGCTGTTTTTTTGGCCGGGGTGCGTTTTAGGGTATGACAAGCGCGTGGGAATCGTTTACCATCATTATTTTTTGAATTGCAAGACTGGCTCAATCTCAAGCGATTGGCTTACCTTTTAAACAATTTTCACACCATTATCCCCATTGCAAGGAGTGAGGCATGAATCTGATTTTTATGGGACCTCCCGGTGCCGGAAAGGGTACCCAGGCACGTCAAGTTGCTGAAAAATATGGAATTCCTCAGCTTTCCACCGGTGACATGTTGCGGGCCGCGGTCAAGGCCGGCACCCCGGTTGGATTGCAGGCCAAAGCCGCCATGGAAAGCGGTGGTCTGGTGACCGACGCCATTGTGGTCGGGATCATCGGCGACCGGATCGCCGAGGCCGATTGCGCCAAGGGTTTCATCCTCGACGGCTTCCCCAGAACCGTGGGACAGGCCCAGGCCCTGGACAGCATGCTGATCGAACGTGGCCTCAAGATCGATCAGGTCATCGACATCACCGCCGCCGACGAAGCCCTGGTGGGTCGCATCACCGGTCGTCGCACCTGCGGCAAATGCAGTGAGGGTTACCATATTCAGTTCAAGCCCACCGCCCAGGAGAACGTCTGCGACAAGTGTGGCGGCGCCCTGGTCACCCGGGCCGACGACACCGAAGAGACGGTGCGCAACCGTTTGTCGGTCTATCATGCCCAAACCGCCCCGGTGCTTGATTTCTATCGTGGCAAGGGGGAGATCAAAACCGTGGACGGCATGCAGGACATGGGCGTGGTTTTTGACGCTTTGTGCGCTATTATCGGTTAAGCAAGAACTGGGCCATTTATGATCAATCCTCTCTTGAGATTTTCTATAAAGAGGGGTGACATGTCAGGAAAAATCAGGAAATCCGCGTCAGCGGGATTGTAAAACCATTCATCGGGTAAGGGGTTTGAGGCTATGGAAATGTCGATGGGAGCGTTGTACTTCGCCATACTGTGCGGAATCGGCGCAGTGGTGTACGGGTGGATGACCAGGGAGTGGATCCTTGGCCTGCCCACTGGTACGGATCGGATGCGGGAAATTTCGGGGGCCGTGGAAGAGGGCGCGCGTGCTTACATGCGTCGTCAATACACCACGATCGGCTATGTGGGCGGCGTGCTGTTCATGCTCATGGCCATGTTCCTGGACCTGAGCACGGCCATGGGTTTTGCCGTGGGCGCGGTGCTCTCCGGAGCTTCGGGCTTCATCGGCATGGGCGTGTCGGTCAAAGCCAACGTGCGCACCGCCGAAGCGGCCAAGAATGGCCTGGACGCGGCGTTGCAGGTGGCCTTCCGGGGTGGTGCCATCACCGGCATGCTGGTGGTGGGTCTGGGCCTGCTGGGTGTGGCGATCTTCTTTTTGATCCTCATCAAGGCAGCCGGCGGCGGCAACATGTCCCAACTGCTCAAGCCGTTGGTGGGTGTGGCCTTCGGTGGCTCGCTGATCTCCATCTTCGCCCGTCTGGGTGGTGGTATCTTCACCAAGGGCGCGGACGTGGGTGCCGATCTGGTGGGTAAAGTGGAAGCCGGCATCCCCGAGGATGACCCACGCAACCCGGCCGTGATCGCCGACAACGTGGGCGACAACGTGGGCGACTGCGCTGGCATGGCCGCCGACCTGTTCGAGACCTATGTGGTGACCGTGGTGGCCACCATGCTGCTGGGCGCCCTGCTGCTGCCCAAGTTCGGCAATGCCTTGGTTTATCCGTTGGTGCTGGGTGGGGTTTCCATCATCGCCTCCATCGTCGGTGTCTATTTCGTCAAGTATCTGCCGGGCAAAAAGATCATGACCGCTCTGTATCGTGGTCTGGTCGTCTCCGGCGCCATCGCCGCCATCATCTATCTGCCGATCACCAAGTGGATCATGGCGGGCAATGGCCAATACAGCGTGGGGGCCATCTACGGCGCCACATTGATTGGTCTGGCCCTCACCGCCGCCATGGTGATGATCACCGAATACTACACCGCCACCGAGTACCAACCCGTGCGTGACATCGCCAAGGCCTCCGAAACCGGCCACGGCACCAACGTCATCGCCGGTCTGGGCGTCTCCATGAAGTCCACCGCCGCTCCGGTTCTCGCCGTGTGCGCCAGCATCCTCGCCGCTCATGAGTTGGCCGGTCTGTACGGCATCGCCGTCGCAGCCACCTCCATGCTCTCCATGACCGGCATCATCGTCGCCTTAGACGCCTATGGCCCCATCACGGACAATGCCGGCGGCATCGCCGAAATGGCCAATCTGCCCTCGGAAATCCGTGACATCACCGATCCTCTGGATGCGGTGGGCAATACCACCAAAGCGGTCACCAAAGGCTATGCCATCGGTTCCGCCGGTCTGGCCGCCCTGGTGCTGTTCGCTGACTACACCCATGAACTGGAGAAGTTCGCGCACGGCATCACCTTCAGCCTGTCCGATCACTTGGTCATCGTGGGTCTGTTCATCGGTGGTCTGATGCCTTACCTCTTCGCGGCCATGGGCATGGAAGCCGTGGGACGTGCGGCGGGCAGCGTCGTGATCGAAGTGCGTCGTCAGTTCCGGGAAATCCCCGGCATCATGGATGGCACGGGCAAGCCCGACTATTCCAAGGCCGTGGACATGCTGACCAAAGCCGCCATCTCGGAAATGATCGTTCCTTCCTTGCTGCCGGTACTCGTGCCGGTGCTGGTCGGTTTCGCTCTTGGGCCGCAGGCTCTGGGTGGCGTACTCATGGGTACCATCATCACCGGTATCTTTGTGGCCATCTCCATGACCACCGGTGGTGGCGCCTGGGACAATGCCAAAAAGTACATCGAAATGGGTAACTTTGGCGGCAAGGGATCCGAAGCCCACAAGGCGGCGGTCACCGGTGACACGGTGGGCGACCCCTACAAGGATACGGCTGGCCCGGCGGTCAACCCCATGATCAAAATCACCAACATCGTGGCCCTGCTGATCGTGGCCCTCATCGTCTGATTGTTGTTTATCCTGCCAGTCGTAAGGTCGGTCCCTTTTCATCCCGGGGGCCGACCTTCGGCTTAAGCTTCCACCAAGGGGTTCATCACTCGGTGGCTACGCTTGACAACCCGGTGCCATTCAATGAAGGATCGTCGCGCCCGTTCTTGCAATAGCCCGGTTGTCAGTCCATCCGCAACAGATTCTACCTTCAGGAGCTCAAGTACGATGTCACAACCGGATATCATCTACACCAAGGTCGATGAGGCCCCCGAACTGGCCAGCGGTTCTTTTCTCCCCATCCTCCAATCGTTTACCCGCGTGGCAGGCATCACCATCGGGACCAGGGACATCTCACTCGCGGGACGGATCATCGCCAATTTTCCGGAAAAATTGACTCCGGCGCAAAGACAGCCCGATGATCTGGCCGAGTTGGGTGAACTGGTCAAAACTCCGGAAGCCAATGTTATCAAGCTCCCCAACGTCAGCGCCTCGCTTCCCCAGTTGAAGGCCGCCATCAAGGAGTTGCAGTCCCAGGGATATGACATCCCCGATTTTCCGGACGATCCCAAAACCGACGAAGAGCGCGAAGCCCGGGCCCGCTACGACAAGATCAAGGGCAGCGCCGTCAATCCGGTCCTCAGAGAGGGCAATTCGGATCGTCGCGCTCCGCTTTCCGTCAAAGCGTTCGCCAAAAAGAATCCCCATAAAATGGGTGCCTGGAGTCCGGATTCCAAAACCCATGTCGCCACCATGACCAGCGGCGACTTTTTCGCCAACGAAAAATCCCTGACTGTCGGTGATGCGTCGGTGGGCAATGCCCGCATCGAGTTCGTGGGTGCCGATGGCGCGGTCACGGTGTTGAAGGACAAGGTGCCTTTGAAAAAGGCCGATGTCATCGATGGCACCTTCATGAGCGTCAAGCAGTTGCGTGCGTTCCTGGCCGAGCAGATCGACGATGCCAAACAGCAGGGTGTGCTGTTCTCGTTGCACTTGAAAGCCACCATGATGAAGGTCTCCGATCCGATCATGTTCGGACACGCGGTGACGGTCTTCTTCAAGGATCTGTTCGACAAACACGCCGCCACCTTCGCCCAACTCGGCGTGGATCCCAACAACGGTTTCGGCGATGTGCTCGCCAAGATCGCCTCGCTTCCCGAGGCGCAACGTCAGGAGATCGAGGCGGACATTCAGGCCGGTTTCGCCAACGGTCCGACCCTTTACATGGTGGATTCGGATCGGGGCATCACCAATCTGCACGTTCCCAGCGATATCATCATCGACGCTTCCATGCCCGCCATGATCCGTAACGGTGGCAAGGGTTGGGGTCCGGATGGCAAGGCCAAGGACACCAAGGCGGTGATTCCGGATCGTTGTTATTCCGGGGTGTACGATGCCACGGTCAATTTCTGTCGGAAAAATGGTGCCTTCAATCCCGCCACCATGGGCAGCGTGCCCAATGTGGGGCTGATGGCCCAAAAAGCCGAGGAATATGGCTCCCACAATACCACCTTCAAGGCTCCTGGCAATGGGGTGATCCGCGTCATCGACGCCGCCGGCACCACCCTGATGGAGCATACGGTGGAAACGGGTGACATCTGGCGCATGTGTCAGGCCACCGATGCGGCGATTCAGGACTGGGTGAAACTGGCGGTCAATCGGGCCCGTCTGACCGGGACGCCGGCGGTTTTCTGGCTTAATGAGGCCCGTCCCCACGACGCCCAGTTGATTGCCAAGGTCACGGTCTATCTCAAGAATTACGACACCTCGGGTCTGGATATACGCATCATGACCCCGGAGGATGCCGCCACCCTTTCCCTGCAACGCATGAAAGATGGCCAGGATACCATTTCGGTCACGGGCAACGTGTTGCGGGATTATCTCACCGATCTGTTCCCGATCATGGAACTGGGTACCAGCGCCAAGATGCTCTCCATCGTTCCGTTGATGCAGGGTGGTGGACTGTTCGAGACCGGTGCCGGCGGTTCCGCGCCCAAGCATGTGCAGCAGTTTGTGGAAGAGGGGCATTTGCGTTGGGACTCTTTGGGTGAGTTTTCCGCCTTTGGAGCCTCGCTGGAACATTTGGCCCAGACCCGCAACAATCCCAAGGCCGCGGTTTTGGCCAAGACCCTGGATTTGGCCATCGGCAAGCTTTTGGACAACAATATGTCTCCGGGCCGCGCTGTGGGCGAGAACGACAACAAAGGCAGCCACTACTATATCGCCAAGCACTGGGCACAGGCTTTGGCCGATCAGAACGAGGACGCCGAGCTCAAGAGTCATTTTGCCGCCATGGCCCAGCAGATGGCCAGCCAGGATGCCCGGATTCTGGAAGAGTTGAAGATCGGCCAGGGATCGCGTATCGACCTGGGTGGTTATTATCACACCGATCCGGCCAAGGTGGCTGTGGCCCAGCGCCCCAGCCCGACCTTGAACGCCATTATCGGTTGATCGTGTTTTGACCTCATGGGCCATGAATCCGTGTTTGGCGGATTCATGGCCCTTATCGGGAAGACGTGTCCATGTCAGATCACCGACGGAGTCGCATGCCGGAGCAATTTCGATTGGGGTGTCCTTCCATCGACACCCAGCACGAGTTGATCTTTGCCATGTATCATGAACTGCTTCGCTCGCAACAGCAGGGCGAGGACAGCTATGAACTCGAATTCGTTTTTCTCTCCCTCAACAGTTATGCGGGCACCCATTTCAGGCATGAAGAGGATTTCATGCGTGCCTGCGGGTTTCCCGGCACGGAATTTCATATCCGTGAACACCGCAGTCTGGCCCTGCAGGTAGGTCAGTTGCGGGGTCGGTTTGTTCTGGCCGGTTCCCAGGAGGAAAAACGGGCCATCGCCGGGGAAGTGGCGGTTTTTTTGCTCGGCTGGTTGGAACATCATATCGCCGAAGTGGATCGGGAGTTGTGTGAATACCTGCTTGAACAGGGAATCGACACGCCTTGAGGGGCTGGTGACTGGATTCCGGGTTTGAGTGGTCCATCTTGAATGTTTGGTTCTGCCGTTTTTTTCGGAAATGGCCGTCGTCATCCATTTTTTCCGGTTTTGCTCTCCGCTGGCCCGTCGGCACGCTGTTCTTGACTTTCCAATCCTGAATCCTGAGTATACAATCCGAACTGGAAAAATCCTGAAACGGGATGTTTTTTTGTTTTTCAGGTGTTTTTGAGTTGGTATGGATTCGATCATAGGATTTGGAGATGAAAAAATGACCATTCAAGAAAACTATTGCGATACCTTTGGCAATATTGTTGTGACCGGCAATATTGTGCGTATCGAATTGTCCACCCTGGATCCTACCAGTCCGGATCAGAACAACCTGAAGCTGGAAACCCGATCCCGGCTGGTGATGCCGCTGGATGGCTTCTTGCGTGCCTATGGCATGAGCCGGCAGGTGATCGAGAAACTGGTGGAAGCCGGGGTGTTGCGTCAGACTCCCGCGGCCTCTGGGGGGACGGCCACCCAATCCTGAGGGTGGGGTTGTTTGGAAGAAAGCAAATCGGGATGATGGACTCAGGAGGGATGGTGGGGGCTGGGTGCGCGACCAGATCGATCGGCATGTCGCAGTCGAGGAGAAACGGGATTGGTTCTTCAATCTTTTCCCGGATTCCTTCTGGATCCTGGGTGGTGATGGGGTGTTGAACCGGATCTATCCCGCCTTGGCCGTGGCCTTGTTGGGATAGACGGGATCGCCTGTTGCAGGCCGGCCATGGCCGAGGAGATCACGGCCCGCAAAAAGGCTGAAGCCGAATGGTGGGCTGCCAAGAATCTATTGCACCTGCAAATCGCCTGCATCAATCGCGTTCAGGGATTGTTGTTCATTGAGGCGTCCCATCCCGACGCGCTGTCTTATACCGGTTGTTGGAAAATCTGCGGTTGATCGGCAGTGTGTATGGTTTCATCACGGAAACCGTGCCCACGGAGGATGGATCGTTGGTGTGGCGTGATTTGTCTATCTCCTGTCTGGTTGATGGCGCGGTGATTCATGCTCCGTTTGTGGACGCTGATCGTACCCGGGGGGCGCGTGGGGAGGTTGATGATGGTGTGGATTTGTGGTCAATGGAGTCAGGCAGGTTGTTTTGGAATGGCTGGAGATTGAAGTGCTAATTAATTAATGTTAATTTGTGGTTTTCTGAGGGGCCGTTCTTGTTTTGGGAGCAGAGTGGACGGATTCGGTGCTTGGCGGAGTGGATTCTTTTGCTGTTGTGTCATGATGTTTGGCGATTTTTTTGCGGAATTTTCATAATTGATGTGAGACAGACCGTGCGGAAATGGGGGGGGGTGTGATAACATTCCCGCATGATTTGGAAATGGGCAGGGGAATATCAAATGATTAGAATTATAATAATTGATGATCATGGTGTTATGCGTGATGGGCTGAAATCCCTGATCGGGCCGGAAATGGATATGTGTATTGTCGGTGAGGCGGAAACCGGCGGGCAGGCCCTGGCCCTGATCGGGAGCATGGATTGGGATGTGGCGTTGTTGGATGTCAATCTGCCGGATATCAACGGGTTGGAGGTGTTGCGACAGGTGCGGGCCTCCGGATGTGACCGGAAGGTGCTGATTTTAACCATGTATCGGGATTTTCATCTGGCCAGAAGATTGATGCACAGCGGGGCCAGCGGTTTCATCGATAAGTCGTGCTTGTCGGGAGAACTGTTGCAGGCCATTCGGGTGGTGGCCCGGGGAGAGTTTTTTCTGACCGAAGATGTGAGAAATCATTTTTCCGAGCATGCGCCCCAGGCGCAATTCGGTCTGCCCCACGACCGGCTTTCGGCGCAAGAGTTCAATATTCTGCTGTTGATTTCCCGTGGATACACGGTCTCCCGCATCGCCGAGGAGTTGCATCTCAGTCCCAGCACGGTGACCACCTATCGTCGTCGCATCAAGGAAAAGCTCGGTATCGAAGGCTCGACAGCGGATCTGGTCCGTTATGCCATGGAGAATGCCTTGTCGCTTTAGTTGGTTCAAGGGGAAAGGCGGGAGGGTGGCATGAGAATCCCCCGGTGCGGTGTTTGCCCCGTGGATGGTCGGCGTGTTGAGTGTGGTCATCATCCCTGACGGTGCCTTGAAGCCCTTCGACAGCAGTTCCGGGCGTTGTGCAACTCCCTGGTTTCCTCCTGGATCGTTTTGGTGATTTTCATTCCGGCATTGGCCGGGATGATCTGGCTGTAATGCCGTACCCAGTGGCCACAGGAAGGTATTGATTGGCGGGGTAGCAGCCAGGAGGGAGAGAACCAACCCTGTGGCGCGGAAAGGGATTATTTCCGCGCCACAGCACGTTGAAACATGGGCGTTGCGGTCCGGCTGTTACGGGAGGGGTTTGAGTTCCACCCGTCGGTTGATGGCGCGGCTCACCGGGTCATCGGCTTTGGCCAGGGGTTGGGAGAAGCCGTAGCCTTTGGAGGTGAGGCGGTCGGCGGCAATGCCGCGGGAGGCCAGAAATTCCCGTACCGCGTCGGCCCGTTGTTGCGACAGGAGGAGATTGGCTTTTTCGCCTCCGATGTTGTCCGTATGTCCTTGCACTTCGACTTTCACTTTCGGATTGTCCGCCAGCACATCCACAGCCCGATTCAAAGTGGGCAGGGAGGTGGATTCGATTTTGGCGCTGCCAAAGGAGAACTGGAGATTTTCCAGCACCCAGCATCCCATCTGGTTGACCCGCGCCCCGATCGGGGTGTTGGGACATTTGTCCATATCGTTGTTGACCCCGTCGGAGTCCGCATCCAGGGGGCAACCGGTGGAATCGACCGCGGCGCCGTGGGGCGTGTTGGGGCACTTGTCCCGGTCGTCCGGAACCCGATCATGGTCGGAGTCCAGCGGGCATCCCATGGCATCCACCTTGACATCCCGGGCGGTATCCGGGCAACTGTCCTGGTAGTCCGGGACGCCGTCCAGGTCGCCGTCGAAGGGACAGCCGGGACGACCGATGGGGGTTTCGACCCGACCGAAATGTTCCGCCTGCCAATAGACCTTGACCCCTTTGGGGGTGCCGGGACATTCATCGCGATTGTCGAAAATGCCATCTCCATCCGAGTCGATCCCTTCTCCGCAGAAATAGCACTGGGTTCCGATGGAAGACAGGGATTGGTTGCCGGTCTGGGGATGCCATTGAAGCTGACCGTTGTTGCCCGTCCAGCCTTCGTTGATACGGGGCGAGGCGACTTGCCAGCTTTGCACTACCTGTTGTTGAGGAACGCAGGACGCCACCCCCAGGGAGAGGATACCCATGGAGAGCAAAGCCAGGGTTGAACGACGGGTCGATTTCATTGGAGTGATCCCTCAAGCTAAAAGATTTGGCCGGATGGATGAAGACGGCATGATCATGTTTGGAATATAATTCTCGCGGATTAAGCGCGTTGATGCAATGGTTATTCAGTCATCCCGTCAGTCCTATGGAAAAGGTTTTGCCGAGGATGGATTCAAATCCGGCGGCGTCCACCGGTTTGTGGAACAGGTAGCCCTGACCCATCTGACAGCCCCGGGTGCGCAGAAAATCGGCTTGATTGGCGGTTTCGATCCCTTCGCCGATCACTTGGTGGTGCATGGCGTGGGCCAGGGAGAGAATGGCCTGGATCAGGATGCTGGTTTCCGGATCCACGGAGATGTCGGGAATGAAGGTTCGGTCGATCTTGATACCGTTGACCGGCAGGCGTTTGAGCACGCTCAAGGAGGAGTAGCCGGTGCCGAAGTCGTCCAGCCACAGATTGACCCCCAGGCGGCTCAGATGGTTGAGCATGGCCATGGCCTTGTCTTCGTCTTCGGAGAGGATGTTTTCCGTGATTTCCAGGACCAGGGCGGTGGGGGGCAGACCGGTGGCGCGGAGGATGTCGGGGATTTTGTCATCCGTGGAGAGTTCCCGGCAGCGGGTGCAGGAGATGTTGACCGAAATGAGGAAATCCTGGCTGTCCGGTCTTTGACGCCATTGCTGGGCCTGGGCGCAGGCGGTCTGGATGGTCCAGGCGGTGATCTGGCTGATCATGCCGATCTCTTCGGCCAGACGCACGAAAGTGCCGGGAGAGACGCTGCCACGGGTGGGATGCTCCCAACGCAGGAAACTTTCCGCGCCGATCAGTTTTCCGGAGGCCAGATTGATGATGGGTTGATAATGGACCACCAGTTGATTGCGTTCCAGGGCGTGGTGGAGATCTTTTTCCAGGGCCATGCGCTCTTCGGCTTCAGCGTGCATGTCCGGGGTGTAGAAACGATAGGCGTTGCGTCCGTCGCTTTTGGCGCGGTACATGGCGGTATCGGCGTTTTTGAGCAGACTGTCCAGATCCTGGGCATCGTCGGGACACACCGTGACCCCCACGGAACCGGAAATGAACGCCTCTTGTCCCATGAGAATGAACGGCTTCACCAACTGGGAGAGAATTTCGGCGGCCACCCGTTCCGCGAAGGGACCCCGGGCCATGTCCGGCAGGATCACGGTGAATTCGTCTCCGCCAAGGCGGGCTACGGTATCGGATTTGCGTACACACGACAGCAGGCGTTTGGCGGTCTGACGCAACAGGTCATCTCCGGCGGCGTGACCCAGGGTGTCGTTGACCCATTTGAAACGGTCCAGATCGATGAACATCAACGCCACCCGACTGTTGGCGCGTTTGGCGCGGATCAGTTCCCGGTTCAGCCGGTCCAGGAACAGGCTGCGGTTGGGCAGGCCGGTCAGGGTGTCATAGTTGGCCTGACGGCGCATCTCCTCCTCGCCCCGTTTGAGTTGGGTGATATCCCGCAAGGTGGTGATCAGCGCGGGTGCCCCCTGAAACAGGGTCCAGCCCGTGGCGGTATCGATGATCGCGCCCCGGTCGTCGCAGCGGGTCAGTTCCATGTCGGCGGTCCAACGGCGCTGGGTCATGGGAGGCTGGTCGTCGATGGATTGCAACAACCGTTTCCAGGCGTCGTTGTTGAAAAACGCGATCAAAGACGTACCGATCAATTCATCGGCCTCTCCAAGCCCTAAAATGGCCGCTGTGACTCGATTGGCCAGTAGAATGATGCCGTCACGATGGATCAGGAGTCCATCCGGCAGATTTTCGATCACACGCCGGCAATCGTCCAGGCTGGTTGGTCCGGTCACGTCACCGGTCGTCGGAGTGTCGGGATGATCCGTCATGCTGTTCTTCCTTAAGATTTGGTGATCCGCCCATCTTGATATGTATTGCTGAATGACGAGATGGAATGATAGCAAAGATCGGATCGTTTTTGATACCCCGCAAGCCGCCATGGGGCATGCGATTTTTTGAAACGAGGTGATGCATGGGTTTGTTTGGAGGGGTTATCCTGCTGATTTCCTTTGTTCTGGTGCTGGTGCCGTTGCTGGGGGGCTATTTGACGGTGTTGCCCGGTGTTCTGGCTTTTTTTGTGGGGCGGGCCAGCGCGCCCGCCGCGTTGATCGGGGTGGGAATCAACGCGGTGCATCTTTTGTTTCTATCGGACTTCATCCGGTTCAATGCCATGGCCGGCCTGCGGGATGGGATCTATCGGCCGACGCTGATCTACGTCGGATTGGTGCTGGTACAGGTGGCGTCCGGGTTGGTGATCGGATGGCGTCATTATTTCGGTCGGGAGGATTGGGCCGAGGATGCCGATTCCAATCGCGGCGACAGGTGACGCCAGACATTCTCCAACACCACCCGATAGCCGGCCTCCGTGGGATGGATGCCGTCGGGTTGGTTCAAGCCGGGCTTGCCCGCCACCCCCTCTAGAAAAAAGGGAATCAGTTCCGCTCCGCTCTCTTCCGCCACCTCGGGATAGATGGCCTGAAACCGGGAGTCGTGACCCGCTCCGTAGTTGGGGGGCAGACGCATGCCTCCCAGCAGCAGGAGCGATACCCCGGACTGGCGCAACCGGGTGGTGATGGCCAGCAGATTGTGTTTCATGTCGGTCAGATCCAGTCCCCGCAGTCCGTCGTTGGCCCCCAGAACCACGATGGCGATGGTCGGCTTGGAGCGCAGGGACCAATCCAGACGACGCAGGGCGCCGGCTGTGGTATCCCCGGAGAGTCCGGCGTTGACCACCCGGTGGGGATATCCGTGTTCCCGGAGTTTGTTTTGCAGCAAGGCCGGATAGTCGGCTCCCGGAGGCACGCCGAAACCGGCGGTGAGGCTGTCTCCAAGACAAAGAATCACCGGGGTTTCAGAGGCGGTTGCCAGGGTTGCGCACATGAGCAAAACTCCCATAACAAGGGTGAGGGACAACCGTGCACCACGGGTGTGACGGTGAAAAGGTCGGAATGGACCAGACAGGGACAGGGAGTGGAAGATGATCATCTTGGAATCCGTGGAGTATGCGGTGGTTCATGCCGGGCGACCTCTGGAGATCCTGCGCGGGGTGGATCTGACGGTGGCTTCCGGCGAGATCGTCGCTTTAACCGGGCCGTCGGGGAGCGGCAAAAGTACGCTTCTGGCTTTGATCGCCGGGGTGGAGCGGGCCACCAGGGGGCGGATCCGGGTCGATGGCCAGGATTTCGCCGGTCTCACCCATGATGATCTGGCCCGGTTGCGGGGTGGACGCATGGGGATTGTCTTTCAGGATTTTCATCTCATCACCACTCTGACCGCGTTGGAAAACGTGGCCCTGCCCCTGGAGTTGGCCGGCGTCCGGGATGCCATGGAACGGGCGCAGGTCATGCTCGATCAGGTGGGACTGCGTGATCGGGCCGACCATCGACCTTTGGAGATGTCCGGCGGAGAGCAGCAACGGGTGGCCATCGCCCGTGCTTTCGTGGCTCGTCCCGCGTTGATCCTGGCCGACGAACCGACCGGCAATCTGGATCTGGAGACCGGAGGGCGGATCGTGGCGCTGTTGTTTCGTTTGGCCCGGAGTTGGCAAGCCGCCATGGTGCTGGTCACCCACAATCCGGAATTGGCCGCCCGTGCGGATCATCACTATCGACTGGACGCGGGAACACTACAAAAAATGGCGCC
The DNA here is from genome assembly GCA_015231755.1 of Magnetococcales bacterium. NCBI lineage: Bacteria > Pseudomonadati > Pseudomonadota > Magnetococcia > Magnetococcales > Magnetococcales bacterium. Next base: position 92,983 of record JADGAZ010000006.1, read on the forward strand.
GTGAGACAATCCCTTTCGATGTCACCGGATACCGGGGGCATGGGCTGCCGCAAGAACCAAGGCGAGGAAAGCATGAAAGAGGTCGAGGATTTCAAGACAAGCGAAGCCTGGAGAATTTTCCGCATTCAGGCCGAATTGATCGATGGCATTGAGTCGTTGCGGGGGCTGGGTCGGGCGGTGACCATTTTCGGTTCCGCCCGCACGCCGAAGGAGTCCCGTTATTACAAACTGGCCCACAAGGTGGCCAGGGCGTTGTCGCGCCAGGGAATCTCGGTGATCACCGGCGGCGGGCCGGGGATCATGGAGGCGGCCAACCGGGGATGCTATAAAAAAGGGGGCATTTCCGTGGGGTTGAATATCGAACTGCCCTTCGAGGAGCATTCCAATCCCTATCTGGATATACGCATGGCCTTTCGGTACTTTTTTGTGCGCAAGCTGATGTTCGCCAAACATGCGGAGGCGATGGTGGTCTTTCCTGGCGGCTTCGGTACCCTGGATGAACTGTTCGAGGCGTTGACCCTGGTTCAGACCCGCAAATCCCGTCCGTTTCCCATGATCCTGTTCGGTTCGGAATACTGGAAAGGGCTGGTGGATTGGATGCGCAATACCCTGTTGGCCGCAGGAACCATCTCTCCGGAAGACCTGGATCTGTTTGTGATCACGGATGATCCGAAGCAGGTGGTACGACTGGTCACGGCCCATCTGAAGGCGTGTGACAGGGGGAAAAAATGAGATGAATATGTAACAGCCCGCAAAAATTTTGCATTTTTTGCGTAAGTTGATCGACCGGATATTGTGATGGCATGGATCTTTGTAGTAATGATATCAGGGTATGCGGTTGGTTCGCGTCGCAGGATGTTGTCTCCTTGTGTGCAATGAATGGGACTGAAGGGGGTGAACCGCATGGCCGTGACTTCAAGGCTGAAACATTCCATTGGCATCCGGTTGTTGCTGGTGGCCGGCATTGCGGGAACCGGGAGTCTGCTCGGGATGGGGGGGATCGCGCTCCATCGGATGCAGGCGGGCATCGTCGAGCAATCCGAGCAGAACGTGCGACAACTGACCGAAACCGCATTGCGGGGAATCGAGTCCATCATGCTGGGGGGCAATTCGGATGTGGCCCGTCGTTACGCCGAAAGCCTCAAGGGGGTGAAAGGAGTCGATCTCTTCCAGGTGCTGCGGCTGGATGCGCAGGAAGCCTTCCGTGCGGAGAATGGCGCCAGTCCGAACGAGAATGGTTATGTTGGGTTTACCCATTTTGATTCCGGAAAGGTTAGTCCGGAGTTTGCCAAGGCGGTGGAAGGGCAGCAGCCGGTTTCTGTGTTGAGTCAGGGGGAGGATGGCTTCACGCGGGTGAATTATTGGGTGCCCCTGATCAACAAACCCGAGTGTCACGCCTGTCACGGTCCAGACCACCAGGTGCGGGGTGTGTTGCATCTGACCCTCTCCTTAAGCGAATCGGAAGCCCGGATTCATCGGGTGCGGGGGGAACTCGGAATGGCGCTGGTGGCGTTTTTGGCGTTGTTCTTGTGGTCCTCCTGGGAGATTTTCAAGCGGCTGGTGACCCGTCCTTTGTCCCGGATGCGGGGGGTGATCGAAGTGATCGCCGCCGGGGATCTGCGTCCCCGCCTGAGCGTCGCCCCGGGGGCGCGGGATGAGGTGTCGGAGATCGGGCGCCATGTCAACACCATGGCCGACAACCTGGAGGAGACTATTTTGACGGTTCAGGAGCAATCCCGGACCTTGTCGTCGGGGATCGGGTCGTTTCTGAAGGTGCGGGAGGAGTTGGAACAGGGAACCGGGCAGACTACATCGGTTTCCGAGGAGGTCGCCCGCTTCATGCAGGTCATCATCGGCGGCATCTGGGAGAGTGTGGAACGCTCCAAATCCGCCGAGCAGGTGGCCCGACAGGCCGCCGGTCGGGCGGTGGAGGGGGGTGAGACCGTGCGCGAGGCCATTGCCGCCATGGCCGAAGTGGCGGAGAAGACCGGCATCATTCAAGAGATTGCCCGTCAGACCAATCTGCTGGCCCTCAATGCCGCCATTGAGGCGGCCCGGGCCGGGGATGTGGGTCGAGGCTTCGCCGTGGTGGCGGGAGAGGTGCGCAAACTGGCGGAACGCAGTCGGGACGCCGCCGAAGAGATCGGTCAGATCACCGCCAGCACCCTGGCCACGGCCAAACGGGTGGGGGATGTACTGGAGGAGTTGGTGCCCTGGATCACCCGTACCGCCGAGGAAGTGCGACGGATCGATCAGCTGTCCGGCAATCAAAACGACAGCGCGCGACGGATCTCCGAGGCGGTGAGCCGATTGGATCGGGTAGTGCGGGATAGCGTATTCACCTCGGGACGGGTGAGCGATATCGCCCAGGAGTTGCGGGTCGCTTCCGACCGGTTGGAACACTCCATCGCGGTTTTCAAGTTGCAGGAAGGTCGTTCGGTCCCCGCCGGCAACCCGGAGGCGTGAAATCCACCCGGATCCGCGTGAGGGGGCGGATGGGATGGCGTCAGGCTGGGGTGTGGACCATCAGACGGGCTTCTTTTTGGATTCCATATGGTTGCGGTAGGCCATGTCCGATCCCTGGATGTGGTGGATAAGCCAGTTGCGCAGGAATTGCAACACATCGCTGGACAGGGCAAAGGGATCGTCGAGCAGTTTTTGCTGATAGATCACCACCTGATCGCAAAACTGGCGATGTTCCTCCTTGTGGGCCTCTTGTCCGGGAAAGCCAATGGACTCCAGGTACCGTTCCTCGCGGGCAAAGTGGGTACGGGTGTAGTTGAGCAGATTTTCCACGATCTGGTTGAGCAGAGACTGCCCCTTGCCCAACTGCACCGCGGCGTGGAGTTCGTTGATCAGGCTGATGAGTTGCCGGTGGTCCGCATCCAACGGGGGTACGTTGACCGCCATTTTTTCCGTCCAGGTGATCAACGGACGGTAGGCGCCCACACTCTCCCGGCCCAGATAAATCTGATCGAGTTGCTCGAAAAAGGTGTGCTGTAACGCGCAGAAAAAGCGCATGGCATCGGCGGCGGCCTGTTCGTTGCGTTGTGCGCCGAGTCGCTGGATCACCTCGTCGCAGGTCTGATGGATCTGCTGGTGGGTCTCTTTCATGCGCTGGAACACCGGGCGTGCGCCGAGTTCCGCTTCGGCGGTCCGTTCCCAGGCGCATACCGCGCACAAGGCGTTGACATCGGTGACCGTTAAAGGAACGTCTCCATGGGTGGCCTGCTCCAGGCGGCCCAGCAGGTGGAGAATGGATTCTTTCAGTTTGCGGATGTCGAACAGTTCGGGACCGATATCCAAGGAGGATTGGGCGGCGTAAAGCGCGTCGCTGATGTTGCTGGCCACATCCCCCAGGGCGTGGAAATGGTTGACCGTGCCATGCAAACGCCCCACGGCTTTCAAGGCGTCCTGCATGCTGCGACGCACGGTATCGGAGGCGGCTTCCGTGGTGGTGAAGGAGGAGAGCACGGTCCGGACAAACTGAAGCGCTGCGTCCGACTGTTCCGCCATGCCGCTCGCCGAACCCGCCACCACGGAACTGGTGGTGGCAATCTCCGCCGTGCCCAGGGCCGCTTCGGAGGCGGAACGGGCCACCTGCTGGGCGGCGTTGTTCAGGGTGTCGGCATTCTGGGTCACCATGGTGGTGGCCGCTGTCACCTCCGACATGGCTTCCGCGATCCCCTGGATCATCACATGCTGTTCGTCTACCGCGTGCAGGATTTCGCTGTTGGCCGCGTTGATTTTTTCCACGATCACCGTGATCTCTTTGACCCGTTCCACCACGTTGGCGGTTCCGGATTGGATGTCTTCGATCTTGAGAGAGATCTGATGGGTGGCGCGACCGGTTTGCAAAGCCAGTTCCTTGACCTCGTTGGCGACCACGGCAAACCCTTTGCCCGCTTCGCCGGCCCCGGCGGCTTCGATGGCGGCGTTCAAGGCGAGCATGTTGGTCTGTTCCGCGATGGCCTGGATCATCTCCACCACGTTGCCGATCTCGCTGGCCGAATTGGAAAGGTCATCCACCGCCGAGAAGGCCTCCAGGGCGTAATCGTGGGCCTGGCGGGAGTCGTGATTGGCGTTTTCGCAGCGTTGACCCACCCCGGCCAGGGAAGTGGTCATCTCTTGAATGGAACTGGCCACACGGGTCACGGAGTGGCTGACCTGACTCAGGCTGTGATTCACTTCGTTGAGGTTGGTGGTCATCTCTTCGGCGGCCATGGCCATGGTGGTGACGTTTTGACTGGCATGGTCGGCATTGCGGGCGGTTCCCTGGATGCCATTGGCCACGCTTTCCGCTTCCGTGGCGATGGCGGAAATGTTGTCCAGGGATTGATTCAACAGTTGCATCATGTGGTGGATTTCGGCAGCCAAGCGGTCATTTTCATCCGCCACCCCCCCGGAGAGCTTTTGAATCCCCGAGGCGTCGGCGCCAATGGCGGCGCGCAGTTTCAGGACTTCCCGGATGAAGGCGGTAATGCTGCCGGATTGCAGGTTGATCATGCGGATCGTCTCGATGAGTTTTTCTTTGAGCCGATTCACATTGACCGCGATGGCGGTGATTTCGTCGTCGCCGGGAGTGGCGATGCGACTGGTCAGGTTGCCGTTGGCCACCTCTTCGATGGCGGAGCTGATGGATTGCAACGGCGCTCTCAGCGACCGGGCCAGGAAAGCCCCCAGCAACACCAGAAACAGTCCCACCGCGCCAATGATGCCCAGAATGGCCTGGGTGCGTGCCTGGGCGATTTCTTGTTCCATGGCGTTCAGGGAGACGGTCAACTGGAATACCCCCCGCACTTCATGATCCCCCCCGTGGCAGGCGTGACAACGGGTATGGTTGAGTAGAGGCATCAACAGGGTACGCTGGTTGCCGTTTTCCCCGATCTCGATGAAAGAGGCGGGTTTTTTCTCCTGGATCGCCTGCTTGAAGGCGTCAAGAATGGCGCCTTTGGCCTCGAAGCCCGGTTCTCCTTCGGGATGAAAGGCCTCGCGACCGTAGCGATTCAGAATGCGAAATTCGAGCAGTCCGGGGACTTTTTTGAGGTTGTCGGAATAGTTGCGTGCAATATCCGCATAGCCGGCCAGCATGATGGTCTGCAATCCCTGACCCGCCTGTTCCGCCAGTTTGAGGATGCTGTCTTCGTTTTGTTGCAGCAGATTTTTTTCCATCCCGTGGATCAGGAATCCACCCAGGATGGACAGGCTGAGGATTCCAATCACCCCCACCACAGCCAGAATGCGGAAACTGACCGTGCGGAAGGCCTGGATGCGGCGAATGGATCGGATGATGCGGGAAAGTCTCGGAATGGTGTGCTCCGAATGCGTTTTTTGGTCCTGGCCAACGAAACGATTGTGCAACATTGGTCGTTTACCTCAACGTCGGATCTGTCAGATGAACCGTATAATCTTCATGATTATGAAATGATCGGTATGCGTTTCTTGGGTTGATTGGCATCAATTCATATCTTTACGTGTGCACGGTAAAATGATCTGCACACCTTGGCAAGGGAAATTTGCAAATTCATCCAAGTGAGCATTTCTGGAGGCGCGCTCCTCTTGTGATGGACAGGGGATGGGATGCTCCTCGCTGTTTCACCCGTTGACCCCGGTCAGTGGTGCAACGTCGTTTTCCAACCGTTCAGGATGGGGAGGTTTTGATGGGAACAGTCAATAAACCGGTCCTTCCTTTTCTCAGGAAGTGCGATTGTTGTCGCCACGGGTGCAGAGGGCATCCGGAAATCAGTTCTATTGGTGATTGACTTTGTCCGGGTCTGTTTGTATGTTCTTCGGTAATGTTTCTCACACCGTATTCGGAAAAAGAGGAGTAGTGCTATGCAAAAATTTCAAGTGCGCAGTTCCTGTGCTGTTGCCGCGGCTTTCACGTTAGGTCTGTGTGGGATCTCGCCGACTTTGGTGGATGCCGCTCCTGATGCCGCCGCCCCGGCTGCTGCTGCCCCGGCTGCTGCTGCCCCGGCTGCTGCTGCCCCGGCTGCTGCCGCCCCGGCTGCTGCCGCCCCGGCTGCTGCCGCCCCGGCTGCCGCTGCCTCGGCCGCTGCTGCCCCGGCCGCTGCTGCCCCGGCTGTTGTCGGCAGTTATGATGTGTCCGGTGTCAGTGCTGTGGACAAGTCCAATTTTGAAGGTGTCGCCCTCGTCACCAAGAAAGGTGAGGCTTATCAGGTCAAGTACGAGGACTCTGAAGGCAAGTATACTGGTATCGCTTTTATGACCGGCAATACGCTGGGTATCGCCTATTCCGGTGAGAACAAGCCCACCATTTGTCTGATGGAGCCGGATGGAACGGGCTGGAAGGGCCAATGCATTGAACAAAGCGAAACGTTCCTCAGCAAAGAGAGCTGGAAACGTCGCTGATCGGGTCTTTTGGGGGTCGTTATCGTGGTTTGACCACACCACGATAACGGTCTGATGGTCATGAAACCTGGAGCTGTCTTGAATGGCGGCTTCAGGTTTTTTATTGGATGGGGTCTGATCCGGAACTGTCGAAACAAAAACGACCACCCGAAGGTGGCCGTCCATGTTTCGTTTTTTTTGATTGGTGGGTCGTATAAGACTCGAACTTATGGCCCGCTGATTAAGAGTCAGCTGCTCTACCAACTGAGCTAACGACCCGTACTGGGTGTCAATCGATTTCATAAAAATGCCATTTCCTGGTCTGGGAGTCAAGCAAAAAATGCGGGTGGTCTCGCAGCAAAAAAGTGTGCGGTCCCCTTGACGTGGGGTGGATGGGGTGTGTAATCGATGGCCAGGATCGTTTGAAAACGTTTTTGCCGATTCGTTCTCCGCTTCTCTTCCCCCGGGTGAAAAGGGGTCTTTTCGATGATGTGGCAGGCATGGTTGTCGTTGGGTGTGATTTTGGTTTGTGTGCTGCTTTTGGCCAGAAATCGTCATTCGGCGGATGCGGTGTTGCTCGGGGGGGTGACCTTGCTGCTGTTGTTTGGTGTGCTGACCCCCAAACAGGCCTTGGCCGGCTTGGCCAATGAAGGCATGGTCACGGTCGGAGTGCTGTATGTGGTGGTCGCGGGATTGGAGGAGACCGGTGCCGTGCGCTGGATCTCCGATACCATCCTGGGACAACCCCGTTCCCTGCGTCATGCCCTCTGGCGCATCGCTTTGCCTATCCTGGTGATTTCGCCCTTTCTCAACAATACCCCGGTGGTGGCCATGTTCATTCCGGCCATTGGCGCCTGGGCGGCCCGCCATCGGCTCCCCATGTCCGGATTGATGATGCCATTGGCCTTTCTGACCTCCGCCGCCGGACTCTGTACCCTGGTGGGATCCAGCACCAATCTGGTTGTGCACGGTTTGTTGCTTGCGCCTTCCGGGGGGCGGGGGTTTTCCTTGTGGGAACTGGCGGCCATCGGTCTGCCGGTGACGGCAACGGTGCTGGGGTATGTCCTGATCACCGGCAATCGCTTTTTGCCTGCGCGGCATACGGTCTCCGAATCCTTTGCCAATGTCCGGGAATACACCGTCGAAATGGTGGTGCAACCCGGTGGGCCTCTGGAAGGCAAATCCATCCGCGAGGCGGGCCTCAGACAGTTGCCGGGTCTGTTTCTGGTGGAAATCCGCCGGACCCGGGAAGTGCTGCCCGCGGTCTCTTCCCACCAGATTCTCCACGGGGGGGATCGATTGCTGTTCACCGGCGTGGTGGATTCCGTGGCCCATTTGCGCGCCATGCGGGGCCTGCTGCCCGCCACGGATCAGGTGTTCAAACTCGATGCCCCGGCCCGGGAACGGGTCATGGCCGAGGCGGTGGTCTCCGACTCCTGTCCTTTGGTGGGGCGTACCGTGCGGGATGGACGGTTTCGCACCCTTTATAACGCCGCCATCCTGGCCGTGGGCCGCAATGGAGAAAAATTGCCCGGTAAAATCGGAGATATCACCCTGCGCCCCGGGGATCAGTTGTTGTTGGAGGCGCATCCCTCCTTTCTCGACCAGTATCGTTTGACCCGGGATTTTCTCCTGGTGCGCAATGTGGAACATTTTCATCCGGTGCGCCATCAGCGGGCACCGGTGGCTTTGGGGATTTTATTCGGTTTTGTCGCCATGGCCACCCTGGGAGGGCTTGCCACGCTGGAGGCGGCACTTTTGTCCGCCGGTCTGATGTTGCTGACCGGTTGTGTCACCAGCGGTGAGGCGCGTCGGGCGGTCGAATGGCAGGTGCTGCTGGTGATCGCCGCTTCCTTCAGTCTGGGTATCGCCCTGGAAACCAGTGGCGCGGCCCGTTTTCTGGCCACCCGGCTGATTCAATTCATGGACCAGGATCCCTGGACTTCGTTGGCTGCGGTCTATCTGGTCACCGCGCTTTTGACCCAGATCGTCACCAACAACGCCACCGCTGTATTGATGTTCCCTATCGCCATGGCTACAGCCAGGGATTTGAATGTCTCGGTCATGCCCTTTGCCGTCGTGGTGCTGGTGGCGGCCTCTTCCGCTTTTGTCACGCCGATTGGTTATCAGGTCAATTTGATGGTGCAAGGGGCGGGAGGTTATCGTTTTATGGACTATATGCGTTATGGTTGGCCGCTTTTCTTTTTGGTTGGAATCGTTACCGTGACTTTGACTCCCTGGATCTGGCCTTTTTGAATCCGGGCCGAAATTAATTTACCCCACAGGATCTATTTTGTGTTATAATGCCTAATGCCGAATATTGATGGCATGAACCGGATGTTGGGATTCTGCCCATCAATCATGTTAACGAAATTCATGGAGTGCATGGCGCATGCAGGCATCGCAACAAGATCATCTGGCCTCGCTGACCGCGGGATTCCGGGATGGGTTGGGGGAACTGGTGAAAACCCTGCTGCCCGACTTGGCGCGCAAGGTCATCCAGGAAGAGATCGACCGCATTCGCGCCGAGGAAATGGCCTTGCCGGGTGATGACGCGCAACGGGTCGCCGTGATCCGTGACGCCTTTTTACCCCTTGTGGAGCGTATTGCCCGTGAGACCACCCGTGAAATGGTGCTGGAACATCTGCCCGAGGTGGCCGAACGGCTGGTGCGCGCCGAGATCGAACGGATCAAAAATGGCTAGTGGACCGGATGCATCCAGCCCTTAAAAGCCCCCTGGAGAGATGAAATGATCGGTGCGAATCAAGGTCCGTCGGGTTCGATGTCAGCCGCGAGGCGTGTTTTCATGGTATGGAGCCTCTTGGTCTGGGGGCTTTTTTTGGGCCCCGGGTCCGGATGGGCTGCGGATCCGGCTCCGGTCCAGTCCAAGGATGGGGTGACCGAAGCCCTGCAACAGGCGGTCGAGGCCGAAGCGAAACGGGATGCGTCGGCTTGGGAGCGTTTCTTGAAGGCGGCCCGCTTGGCAGCCGAGGCCAAGCGTCAGAAGGAACTCGCCACCAGCAATGAAGCCATTTTGCGGCTGCGTGAGGCTCTTCCGGAGCGGTTCAACGCAAAGATGGCGACCGTGACCGCATTGTCTGCGGAAAAATCGGCCTCTGCGGGGGCTTGGTCCGCCTTGAACCAGGAAGCCGCCGCGTTGATGGCGCGCGGGGATGCGGCTGGAGCCTTGGCCCGGGGGGGCAAGGCTTTGGAAATGGCCAAAACCGAATTCGGTCCCAAGCATTTCACGGTATTGGTGGCGTTGCGGGAGCAGGCTTTGTTGCACTATCAGGCCGGGGCGGTTCCCGAGGCGGAGGCGGGACTGGCCAAGGCTTATGCTTTGGGCGTGGAGATTCTGGGGGCGGACCATCCTGAAACCCTGAAAGTGCAAGCCTTGCAGGCGGATCTGGCGGAAGCCGGGGGGGGCTTGGCCAAGGCGGTCGAGATCCGCAAGGCGGTGCTGGCGGCATGGGAGGGGGCTGTGGGGGCCGATCATCCCGTCGCTCTGGACGCGGGCATGACTCTGGCGCGACTGCTGGTGAATTCGGGCAATCTGGATCCGGCGCTCCAGTGGCTGGAGGCCGCCCGTCCCCGTTTCGACAAGAGTCTGGGATCCTGGCATCCCCGTCTGGCGGAGTGTCTGACCCTGACCGCCGCGGTCGTCGGGCGCAAGGGGGATATCAAAGGGGCGTTGGCCTTGTACGAGCAGGCGGACGGGATTCACCGGGTCGCCTTGCCGGCTGGAACGCCGGCGGTGCTGACCGCCCGGGTGGAGGCGGCGGAGTGGATTCGTCGGGATGGCCGTTTCGACGAGGCCCGAAAGATTCTGGAGGAGGTCATGGGCCTCGCCAAGAAGGATGCCGCATCTCAACCGTTGCTGGTCCAACCGCTGCTGGATGCCCAGGGGGCGTTGGTGCAGGTGTTCGAGGATCAGGGGGAATACGACAAGGCGGAGCCTTTGATTCAGGAGGTGTTGAAGGGCGAACAGGCCATGCTGGGCGCGGATCATCCCAATCTTCTGGCCACCCGGAATCGTTTGGCGGGGATTTATCGCCGTCAGGGCAAACTGGCGGAGGCGGAAAAGCTTTACGCTCAGGTTCTCGACGGGTATCGCAAGGTGCTGGGCACCGAGCATCAGGCCTCGATCAACCTGATGAACAATCTGGGTCTGGTGTATGAGAACGAAGGTCTTTACGACGAGGCCGAGCCTTTGTTGCGTGCCGCCTTGCAAAGTTCCCGCAAGCTTTCCGGGGAGGATCATCCCGAAACCCTGGCCACGTTGAACAATCTGGCTTTGTTGCACGAAAGCCAGGGCAATTTCGACAAGGCGGAGCCGTTGTATCAAAACGCCATCGCCATATCGACCCGCAAACTGGGGGAGAAGCATCCGGACGCTTTGGCGTTCGTGAACAATCTCGCCTATCTGTATCTGTTGCAGCAGAACTACAAGGAAGCGGCACCTTTGTTTGAAAAGGTGCTGGCCCATTGGACCATCATTCATGGGGAGTCCCATCAAAAGACCCTCAAGGCCATGAACAATCTCGCCCGGGTGCGACACAAGCTCGGGGCGCGGGATGAGGCGGAAAAGCTGTTCAAGAAGGCCCTGGAGTTGCGCAAGTCGGCTTTGGGGGAGCGGCACATGGATGTGTTGCGTTCCATGCGGGATCTGGGTGCCTTGTATCTGGACATGGGGCGTCTGCCGGAAGCCGAGGAGTTGCTGAAAAAGGCGTTGGAGCTGGATGAACAGGTGTTGGGCAAGCAGCATCCCTACACCTTTGAAACCCTCAACACCCTGGCGGATGTGCTGGAGGCCAAGAAGGACAAGGCCTCCATCCAGCAGGCCTATGGATTGCGACGGGAAGGGTTCACGCGCCGCACGGAGTTTTTGAATCGCATGTTGTGGGCCACCGGGGACAATGCCCGGGAGGGGTATGTGCGGCTGCATCGGGAGGAGTTCAACACCTTCCTGTCGATGGTGGCCCGTCAGGAGTCGGTTGCCGGGGGGGAGGCGTTGCTGGAGGTGGGTTTGCGGCGCAAGGGATTGCTGCTCAAGATCACCGCCGAGATGCGCCAAGTGGTGCAGATGGCCAAGAATCCCCAATTGGAAGTGATCGGGCGTCGTTTGACCACCGCCCGCAAAAAACTGGCCGCCCTGACCCTCTCCGGCCCGACGCCGGAGACCAAGGAGAACCATCTGCGGGTGTTGCACGAACTCGAAGAGACTGTGGACAAGCTGCAACTGGATCTGGGGCGGGAGAGCAAGCGGTTCCGCCGGTCCACGGATCCCCTCACCCTGGAAAAAATGGTCCAATACCTCCCGGAAGACGCGGTATTGGTGGATTTTATCACCTATGCGGAGCATGGCAGAAACCGTCTGGTGGCGGGAACCGTGCGTCGCGAGAAGGGCAAACCGGTCTTTGCCTTGGTCTCTTATCGGACCGACATGGATGAGATCCAAAAGGTCATTGTGGATTATCGCACCGCCATCCAGGATGAACATCTGGATCCCGAAGATCTGATCAAGGCCGGACAAGAGACCCACGAGGTGGTCTGGGCGCCTCTCAAGGAGGCGTTGGGGGAGCGCAAGGTGGTGTATGTGGTGCCGGATGGACTGCTGAACATTCTGCCCTTCAATGCCCTGGTGGATGAGGAAGGGGCTTATCTGGCCAAGACCCTGGATCTGCACATCCTCACCTCCAGTCGCGATCTGGTGCCTTCGGAGATTCCGGCGGCCCAGGGGGGCTTGATGATTCTGGCGGGTCCGGATTACGACTCGGACAAGGTGGTGGATCGTCAGGTGCTTCAGGAGATCGAGGGCAAACGTTCCGCCTCCGGCGAGTTGAAAGAGGGCATGCGGGCCTTTTCCCAGGGCATGCGCGGGTTGCACTTCGATCCGTTGCCGGGTGCCGAAAAGGAGGGAAAACTGATTCTGGGTCAGGCCGGAGATCCGAAGAAGACGGGTCAATCCGGGGATCCGAACCAAAACAATCGACTGTTTCTCAAGTTCGATGCCCAGGAGAAGGTGGTGCAATCCATCGACGCTCCTCCGGAAGTGCTGCATATTGCCACTCATGGATTTTTTCTCAAAGCCGATGACAGCTTGAGAAAGCGGCTTTTGAAAATGCAGCGCGGTGGCGAGGTCAGCATTCCCCCGCCCGGTGACAATCCCTTGTTGCGATCTGGTCTTGCTTTTGCAGGCATCAACAGCAACGCCGCCTTCCTTGGAGAGATCGATACCCGCAACGATGGGGTGTTGACAGCTTTGGAGGTGTTGGGTCTGGATTTGACCGGAACCCGGTTGACCGTGCTGTCCGCGTGCGAAACCGGTCTGGGTGAGATTCACGAAGGCGAAGGGGTCTACGGTTTGCGTCGTTCCTTCCAGGAAGCGGGTTCGGAATCGGTGATCGCCTCGTTGTGGGAGGTGAGCGACGCAGGTACCCAGGCCTTGATGACCGGCTTGTACAAGCGTCTGCTGAATGGCAAGACCCCCCACGAATCCTTGCGTGAGGCCCGTTTGGAGTTGATGGATTCTCAGGAGTGGTCTTACCCGTACATCTGGTCTGCATTCATGCTGGTGGGAAAATAAGAAGGAGTCGTCCGTCATGGCCAAGCGCATTGAACTTACCCCGTTTCGTCCCCTGAATATCGATTCGCAGGTGCTGGATCGTGCCCACGAGGGGTCACGGATCGTGGTTCCGGGCGACGACATGATGTTGCGGGCCGAGTTTCAGCGGCAGGGTGCGGATTTGATGCTGCGGGGCACCGGAGAGCACGCCGGTCAATCGGTGGTGATCCCTGGATACTTCTCGTTGACCACGCCGCCGGATCTTCTGACCTCCGCCGGAGCGCGCATCACCGGGGATCTGGCGACGCGTCTGGCCGGACCGCTGGTGCCAGGGGTCTACGCCGAAGCCGCCGCCTCTCCCGGGCAGACGGGAATCGGCACCGTGGATTCGGTGAAGGGTGAAGCCGTTGTGATTCGTTCCGGGGTGCAGATCCCCATCACCCAGGGCATGGCCTTGCTGGAAGGGGATATTGTCCAGACCGGCGCCAAAGGAAGCGTGGGTCTGATCTACGCCGACAAGTCCACGGTGGCCTTGGGAGACAATGGCCGTCTGGTGATCGAGTCCATGCAGTTCGATCCGGCTGCCGGAACCGGCAAATCCTCCACCAATGTGGTGCAGGGTGTGTTCACCTTCACCAGCGGCGCCGTGGCCAAGCTGGGTCCGAATAACATGGTCTTCAAGACCCCGGTGGCCGAAATCGGCATCCGGGGTACCACCGTGGCGGGGCAGGCTCAGGCCGAGGGCAAGGAAAACACCATCACCTTGCTGCAAGACGCGGATGGTGGCGTGGGTCAGATTTCGGTCACCAACTCGGCGGGCACCCAGGTGCTCAGTCAGATCAACCAGACCACGACGGTCAAGAGTTATTCCGCGCCGCCGGCCCAGCCGTACATCATGCCGGCCTCCCAGATCGCGCAACGCTACGGTTCCGCCACCCAGTCGTTGCCGCCCCCCCAGGTCATTCCCACCACGACGAAGAGCGACGACAAGCGTGCCGGTGAGGCCGCCGCCGACAAGAAAGACGGGGAAGGTAAAAAAGACGGCGAAGGCAAAAAAGACGGCGAAGGCCAGAAAGAAGGGGAAGGCAAAAAAGACGGCGAGGGCCAGAAAGAAGGGGAAGGCAAAAAAGACGGCGAGGGCAAGAAGGAAGGCGAGGGCGACGGGAAAAAGGACGGAGAAGGCAAGAAAGAGGGCGAAGGCGACGGCAAAAAGGACGGCGAGCTTCCCAAAGACGGCGAACACAAGGGTGACGCCAAGGTCGGGACTGAAGGGGCCACAAAGGATGGTTCGGGTTTGACGGGTGGAGATCCGCAGCATGCGGGTGATCCGGTGAATCTCGGAGCCGGAGATCCGGGAATGCACCCGGGAGCCGAGTCTCAGAAAACCGGGTCCCAGGGGGCTGAAGCGACTCCTCCCGCGCAGGCTCCCATGTTCACACCGGTGATCAATACGTCTGCGGTGGTTCCCGGAACCACGCTTCCCGTTCCCGGTACGGGAACGACCCTTGGTGGGACCCCTGGGGCGACTTCGGGTGGGACTTCGGGTGGAGGAACGGCGCTGGAAACGATTCAGACTGCAATCAACAACAGTCTGGCGGCGGGCCAGAATGCGGTCCAGTCTCCCACCGGGGTTCAACAGTCCACGCCTCCTGCCACTCCGATCATCCCGGTTGTGACCAATCCACAAACCCAGACCCCAACCCAGACGGGCGAGGCCCGCTCCTTCAAGGTCGCGGACGATTATATCGTGGGTGCGCGGGTCTATATCGATGTCAATAAAGATGGGGTCGCCCAGGAAAATGAATTTGTCGGCACCACGGGTTCGGGTGGAACGATCAGCTTTACCAGCAGCCTGCAAGGCAACATCATCGCCGTCGGCGGGGTGAACGAACAGACCGGCATTTCAAATACCATGGTTCTGCGTGCCGCCAGTGGTTCTTCGATCGTCAATCCGTTGACCACGCTGGTGCAGGAACTGTCGGAGCAGCAACCGCAGGGTTCCGAGCCGACGTTGGCCGAGAATACGGTCAAGACCATGCTGGGTCTGCCCAACAGCGTCAATCTTTCCACTTTCGATCCCCTGTCCACCCCCTCGGACGCCAATGCGGTCACGGTGCAAAAGGCGATTGCCCAGATCGTGACCCTTGCCATCTCCTCCACCTCTTCCGATGCGGCGGTGGATGCCTTGACGACGGCCATTTCCAATTCCACCGGAGCAGATCCCATCGATCTGGCGAGTGAAGCGGTCCTCACCGAGATTTTTCCCACCACCGTGCTGACATCCGCCGTGCTGCCCCAGGTTTTGGTGGCGATCAATACCATCAAGAACGCCACCAGCATGAGTGATCTGTCCGATCACGATCCCACCGGATCGGTGGTGATCAGTGGGAGTGCCACCCAGGGTCAAACCCTGAGCGTGTCCAACACCCTTGAGGATGCCGATGGCTTGGGAACCGTGTCTTATCGGTGGCTGGCCGATGGCGTGGCCATTGCGGGGGAGACAGGCAGCACCCTGAAGTTGACCCAGTCCCAGGTGAACAAGGTGATCACGGCCCAGGCGGTTTACACCGATGCCCGTGGCCAATCCGAAAGCGTCACCAGCGATGGGACCGGTCA
Organism: Magnetococcales bacterium; assembly: GCA_015231755.1. Lineage (NCBI taxonomy): Bacteria > Pseudomonadati > Pseudomonadota > Magnetococcia > Magnetococcales > Magnetococcales bacterium. The sequence goes on from JADGAZ010000006.1 coordinate 108,515, forward strand.
GGTCGCCAATGTCAATGATGACCCCACCGGCAAACCGATCATCTCCGGTACGGCCCAGTTGGATCAGACCCTGACGGTCAACACGGCGTCGCTGGCCGACGTGGATGGCCTCGGGAGCTTGCACTATCAATGGTATGCCGGTGATCAGGCCATCTCCGGGGCGACCTCTTCTTCTCTGGTGCTCACCGAAACCACGGTGGGCAAGGTGGTCACCGTGCAGGTGAGCTACACCGACCTCCAGGGTACTTCCGAAAGTCTTACTTCGTCCGGCACCGACGCGGTGGTGGATCCCAACAACCATGCTCCCACCGGAAGCGTCACGATCAGTGGCACACCGGTCGAAGACGGCACCCTGACAGTCGCCAATACCCTGGCGGATTCGGATGGCCTGGGCACCATCACCTATCAATGGATGGCCAATGGCAGCAGCATCCTGGGGGCCACAGGGGACTCCCTGCTTTTGACCCAATCCCACGTGGGAAAAGTGATCACGGTAAAGGCGCTTTATACCGACGAGAACGGCTTTCCCGAAAGCGTCACCAGTGCGGCCACCGGCACTGTGGCCAACATCAACGACGCCCCCACCGGTGAACCGGTGATCGTCGGCACCGCCACCCAGGGTCACACCTTGAGCGTGAACCATGCGGCGATTGCGGACCCGGATGGTCTGGGGGTGTTGAACTATCAGTGGTACGCGGGCGGGGAGGCGGTCTCTGGCGCGACGGGAAGTTCCCTGCTTTTGACCCAGAGTCAGGTGGGGAAGGTGATGACCGTGGAGGTGCGTTACACCGACCTCCAGGGTACCGCGGAGAGTCTGATTTCCGCTGGATCTGCCACGGTCGCCGATGCCAACGACGCGCCCACCGGAAGCGTCGTGATCCTGGGGGCCACCGGTTCCGGCTCTCAATATGCGTCCGCGGTGCATGATTTCAGTTCCCAGTGGTCCACGGGCAGTTGGTCGGCCAGTCAGGTGCTGGGGGCGCCGAACACTTTCGGTTACGGGGACATCTCCACCTCATGGGCGCCTTCTCCGAGCAACGCGGGCATCGAACATGTCACCGTTTTGTTCGATACCCCGGTGCATGCCACCGGAGCCACCATCCGTGAGACCTACGGCAATGGTTTTGTCACCCGGATCGACGCGATGGATCTGGAGGGGGTGCTGCACACCGTGTGGAATGGCGTGGATCCGAGTCAGCCGGGGCAACCGGTGGATTTCCAGGCCAACTGGAGTGCCACCGAGTTTTTGGTGAAAGGACTCAAGGTTTATGTCGATACCGCCCACAACAGTTCAGCCTGGGAGGAGATCGACGCGATCCAGTTGCACAGCGGTGATCGCATCGCCGAAGGCCAGACCCTGAACGCCACCCATACGCTGGCGGATCTGGATGGCATCGATACCTCAACCCTGGCGTATCAATGGCTGGCCAACGGGAATCCGATTGACGGGGCCACGGGAGAGACCTTGCTGCTGTCGGCTGCCGAGGTGGGCAAGGTGATCCAGGTGAAGGTGAGCTATACCGATGGCGCCGGCAACCTGGAGCATGTCACCAGCGATCCCACCAGCATGGTCGCCGATGTCAACGATCCCCCCACCGCCACCGGGATGGATACCGCCGAATCCCTCAACGAAGGCGCGCCGGCTTTCAGCCTGCACGATATCGTGGTCACCGATGCGGATCCCGGTGAGATCATCACCGTCACCTTGACCCTTTCCAACGCTCAGGCCGGTGACTTGAGCACCGCCACTGCCGGAACTTCGACCTCCCACTTCGATGGCACCACCTGGAGCGCCACCGGTTCGGTGGAGGATGTCAATGTGCTGCTTTCCGGGGTGAATTTCATCCCCGATGCCAACTGGGCCCAGGATTTTTCCATCTCCACCATGGTGACGGATGATTTTGTGATCCTCAACGGCACCAAGAGTGTCACGGTCACCCCGGTCAACGACGCCCCGACCGTCGCCAATCTGAACGCGGTGGTGGGCATTACCCCGGAGACTGCGGTTTACGATCTGCCCAACCTGATCATCCAGGATGTGGACAGTTCCCAGGTGACCGCCACCCTGACCCTGCCCCAGGGCGTAGGGGGAACCTTGTCCACGGGAACCTCCAACGGGGTGACTTCGACCTTCAGTGGCTCGATCTGGAGCGCCAGTGGCGCGATAGCGGATGTCAATACCCTGCTGGCCGGGGTGACTTTTACTCCGGGAACGGGACTGACCCAGACCGTTCAGATCGCCGTTTCGGTGAGCGATGGGGTGGCCGAGGCCGTGACCGGCTTTCTGGGGTTGAGAACCATTCTGCAAGGTACCTATGGCAATGACACCCTCACGGCTCCCAACGCCGATGGCTGGGTGATCCAGGGGCTGGATGGCAACGACACCCTCACCGGCGGCGGTGGGGCGGATACCCTGGATGGCGGATCGGGGGATGACCTTCTCGACGGTGCCGCCGGCGCGGATATCCTGAAAGGTGGCAATGGCAACGACCTGTTTGTGATCGGCCCGGCCCCGGGTGGCCCGGAGCTTTCCAAAGCGGACGTGATCCAGGATTTCAGTCCCCAATCGGACCGGATCGGTCTGAACGGCACCTTGACGTACAGCGATCTCTCCCTGACCCAGGGTGACGGGGTCAACGCCGGGGATACCCTCGTGCGTTTGGCCAGCGGTGGGGATATCCTGGCCATTTTGCAAGGAGTCACCGCCACCGATCTCAATGCCCTGCATTTCATTCGCATGACCCAAACCCCTCTGACCGTGATCGGCACCTCGGGTGACGATTTGCTCACCGGCGGCATGGGCAACGACACCTTCGACGGATTCGGGGGCAACGACTCCCTGCACGCCGCTGGTGGGAACGACCTGATCCGGGTGAGCGACAAGAGCGGGGCGTTTCTGGATCACATCAATGGCGGGGGCGGCTTCGATACCCTGTCGGTTCAGTATGCGGGCATGACGGATCTGAACAGTTTCGTTTCCCGCAGTTTCACCAACGGAACCCATCTGTGGACCGATGCCAATGGGGGGGCCATCTCGTTCAAGAACATCGAGGCGGTGCAGGTGGGAGAGCATACCTATCAGATCGGTCAGACCGCTCCGAACAATTCCATGAGTTCCATCGGCTCTTCTGGATACTTCCTGTATTCGACGGAGACCAACCAAGCGATCCTGTATGATGGCGGACTGTCCTACAACGCGTTCAACGCGCCGCTCTTTTTCCCAGGTTCTCCGGTTTCCACCACCATTATCGGCACGTCGGATGATGATCTGATCCGTGGCACCACCGGCGCGGATACGATCACCACCGGGGCAGGGCGGGATTTCGTCAGACCGGGTCCGGGTGCGGATACCGTGCGGCTGGAAGGGGACAACGATGTGTTGTTCCTGGAAGGAACTTCCTGGAACGATACCCTGCTGGATGGCGGCGATGGGGCGGACTGGCTCCACTTCGGTTACAATGGCCAGTATTCGGGCGTCACTTTTTCGTTGGCCGATGCCACGGCGCTGCACTTCGAGAATCTTTTCGGCTCCGAGTCCGGCGATACCCTGACCGGTGATGCCAACGACAATGAAATCCGTGGGGCTGCGGGTTCGGATTACCTGATGGGTGGCGCGGGTAACGATACGTTGTATGGGGATCAAGGTCCCACGTCCGAGTACTGGAACGATTATATCTATTATTACAATCTGACCTACTGGAGCTATGGCGCCTCCGGAGATGACGTGCTCAATGGCGGCAAGGGCTCGGATATCTTGGCCGGCGGCGGTGGGCAGGACACTTTTGTGCTGGATGCCAGCGTGGTGGGTCAGGCCGGTGGCAAATTCGTCATCGATGGCAGCGATACCATCACCGATTTTGATGTCACTCAAGATGTGATCGATCTGGCGGGTGTGCTGACCGGTTTGGGCTATACGGGCACCACGCCCTTTACTGCCGGTTGGCTCAAATTAGAGCAGGTGGACACCAATGCGGTCATCCGGGTGGATGTGAGTGGTCTGGGAACCGATTATTCCACCACTCTGCTCACCTTGAACAACGTCACCACCAGCGATGCATCCAGCAGAATCTTGTTGGGGGTCGCCAACAAGGTGATGAACGGAGATCAGTCCGCCAATACGTTGCAAGGCGGTCTCGGTGACGACACCCTCTCCGGTCTGGGGGGTAACGACACCCTGTCCGGTGATTACGGCAACGATCAACTCCTGGGCGGTGCGGGCAATGATGCCTTGTCCGGCAACACCGGGAATGATTCTCTGTATGGCGGAGATGGATCGGATTCTCTGTATGGCGGATCGGGCAACGATCTGCTGGATGGCGGCTCGGATGGCAGCACGGACTATCTGTCTGGCGGGGAGGGTGACGACCTGTTGATCGGTCAGGGAACCCTCTCGGGAGAAGGGGGCAACGACAGCCTGAGGGGCAGTGGCTGGCTGCATGGCGGCGCAGGCGACGATTTCGTGTTGGGTGGCGATGGCTCCGATACCCTGATTGGCGGGGCCGGTTCGGATACGTTGAACGGTGGATTGGGCAACGATACGTTTGTCATGGATTCGTCGTCGTTGCGCGTCGAGTACGGGTACAATCAGGAATCGGTCTGGAACGAGACCGTCACGGTGGATGGCGTCGACCGCATCGAGGATTTCTCCGCGGGAGATACCCTGGATCTGAGTGGTCTGCTCAGTGCCGTTGGTTATTCCGGCAACAATCCCTTCGGGGATGGTTGGCTGACGGCTGTGCAGGTCGGCACCGATACCGAAATCCGGATGGATCTGACAGGAACCGGCAAGAATTTTTCCTCCACTGTGGTTGTGCTGAGTCATGTCACCCCGCTGGATCTGGTGACTGGCCTGCTGCCCGGTGGGCCAGTGGTCACCGTGGTTTTGCAAGGGGATGCGGCTGCCAACATCCTGAAGGGTGGTGTTGGGGATGATACGATTGCCGGTGCGGGTGGTGATGACCAGATCACGGGTGGCGCCGGCAACGATCTGTTGTCCGGGGATTCCGGCAATGACACGCTGTACGGCAATAACGGCAACGACACCCTGAACGGCGGTTACGGCCAGGATTCCCTGTATGGCGGTGCGGGGAACGATATCCTGGAAGGAGGGGATGTCGGTTATGGCTATAATTACTATTATGGCTATTACAATGGAGACTCCCTGTATGGCGAGGCGGGTGATGACACCCTGACCGGTTATGGTTCTCTTTCCGGTGGAGACGGTCGGGATATCCTGAATGGCTCCGGGTATTTGTCCGGTGGCGCCGGGGATGACACCCTGACCGGAAATGGATCGCTGTATGGTGATGACGGGAACGATATTCTGGTGGCCTCCGATGGGGACGACAGCTTGAACGGTGGAGCCGGTTCGGACACCCTCACCGGCGGTGAGGGGACCGATACCTTTATCCTGGATTGGAACAGCATGGTTTATGACTATGCCCTCTCCAAGTATGTGGTCAGCGGCAGCGACACGATTACCGATTTTACCGTGGGTGACCGGCTGGATGTGACCGGGATCCTGAATCACGCGGGCTACAATGGTTCCAATCCTTTTGCCGACGGGTGGTTGCGGGCCGAGCAGGAGGGCAGCGACTTGGTGATCCTCCTGGACCCCAAGGGAACCGGTCTTGATTTCACGACCAGGCTGGTGACGTTGAAAAACGTGACCGTCCAGGATCTGCTGCTCAACATGTTGCCGGGTGGACCGATCCTCAACATGAATCTGACCGGGGACGCGGGTGCCAATACCCTGACCAGCGGCAGCGGCAGTGATACCCTGGCGGGCCTGTCGGGGGATGACAACCTGACGGCCGGGTCCGGTGACGATACCCTCATCGGGGGATCGGGCAATGACACGCTGCATGGCGATGCGGGCAATGATCAACTGTCGGGTGGATATGGTTCGGATTATCTGTATGGCGGTGCGGGCAACGATACCCTGGATGGTGGCGGATTTGGATACAATTCCTATTATGGTTATGGGGATCAACTGTATGGGGAAGATGGGGACGATACCCTGACCGGTTACGGTACGTTGTCGGGGGGGGCGGGCAATGACACTCTGAACGGCATTGGCACCTTGTATGGTGGAGACGGCAACGACACCCTGACCGGCAATGGTTCCCTGTACGGAGAAGCCGGTGATGATACCCTGATCGCCAGCGGCGGGGATGATACCCTCAACGGCGGAGCCGGTTCCGACACCCTGACCGGTGGTGATGGTTCGGATACCTTCGTGATGGATTGGGGGACGGCTACTTATGATTACACGTTGTCCAAATACGTGGTCAGCGGGAGTGATACCATTACCGATTTCACCCTGGGCGACCGGTTGAATCTGTCGGGTGTGTTGAATCAGTTGGGTTATTACGGTTCCAATCCCTTTGGAGAAGGATGGTTGCGGACCGAGCAATCGGGCAGCGATCTGTTGATCCGTCTGGACTCCACCGGAGCCGGCACCGATTATTCCGTTATCCTGGTCACCCTGAAAGGGGTCACCCAGTCCGATCTGGCGGGAGCCTTGTTGCCGGCGGGTCCGGTGATCGATCTGACGTTGACCGGGGATCGGGGCAGCAACAGCCTGACGGGTGACGCGGGCAACGATATCCTGACCGGTCTGGGGGGGAATGATACCCTGACCGGCAACGCGGGCAACGATACCCTTCTGGGCGGATTCGGCACCGATTACCTGTATGGCGGTGCGGGGGATGACACCCTGGATGGTGGCTCCGAGAATGCCGGGGATATCCTGTATGGGGAAGCCGGCAACGACACCATGACGGGTCATGGGTATCTGTATGGTGGCGCGGGCAATGACACCTTAAGTGGCAGTGGCACCCTGTATGGCGAAGCGGGCCAGGATATTCTGAACGGCAGCGGTCAGTTGTACGGTGGAGCCGGCAACGATACCCTGACGGGCAGCGGTGGGGATGATCAACTGAGCGGTGAGGGCGGTTCGGACACGCTGACCGGTGGTGGGGGATCGGATGTCTTTTATATGGACGGGTCTTCCTTCACCTATGATTACACCCTGGGCAAATATGTGGTGGACGGCAGCGATACCATCACCGACTTTGCCATCGGGGACAAACTGGATCTGTCTGGTGCGTTGAGCCGTTTGGGTTATTACGGCAGCAGTCCCTTTGCGGACGGATGGGTCAAGGCCGAACAGGTGGGGAGCGATCTGGTGATCCGCGTGGATCCGACCGGATCGGGCACCAATTACAGCGTCACCCTGGTCACGTTGAACAACATGACCTCGGATGCGCTGGTGGGCGGTGTCGTGCCGGGTGGCCCGGTGACCAGTCAGGTGCTCAACGGTGATTGGCAGGGCAATATCCTGACCGGCGACAACGGCAACGACACGCTGAACGGATTTGGCGGGAACGATACCCTCACGGGCGGAGGCGGCGCGGATACCCTGAATGGCGGCGGTGGCAACGACACCCTGTACGGGAACGCCGGCAACGACACCCTGAATGGGGGGTATGGCTCGGATTATGTGTACGGTGGAGCGGGTGACGATACCATCGTCGGCGGTGGCGGGAACAATGCGGATGTCCTGTATGGCGAGGCCGGCAACGATACGATCGGTGGTCAAGGCAGTCTGTACGGTGGCGACGGAGACGATCATCTCACCGGCAACGGAGTGCTGTATGGCGAGGGCGGCAACGACACCTTGACCGGAAGCGGATCCCTGTCCGGCGGTGTCGGCAACGATACCCTGACGGCCTTTGGAGGAGATGACTCCCTGAATGGCGAGGGCGGCTCGGACACCCTGACCGGTGGAGACGGTGCCGACTCGTTCACCATGGATTGGTACAGCATCACCTATGATTATACGCTGGGCAAATATGTGGTGGATGGCAGCGACATCATCACCGATTTCGGGGTGGGGGATTCCCTCAATCTGTCCGGTGCGTTGAGTCGGGTGGGGTATTACAGCTCCAATCCCTTCGGGGCCGGGTGGCTCAAGGCGGAACAGGTGGGGAGTGACACCCAGATCCTCATCGACATGACGGGACAAGGGACCAACTATTCGGGTCTGCTGGTCACGTTGCAGAATGTGGCGGCCACCAATTTGCTCACGGGTTCGATGTCCGGTGGCATTTTGAAATACGTTGCCGGAGACGGCTCCGAACTGGGCACCACGGTAACCGGCACCACGGGCAACGATACCTTGCACGGCTGGGCCGGCAACGACACGCTGTCGGGTGGCAACGGGGATGATACCCTTTATGGGGATTCCGGCAACGATACCCTGAACGGCGAAGCGGGTCAGGATACTGTGTCGGGGGGATACGGCTCGGATACCCTGTATGGCGGCGCGGACAACGACACCTTGAACGGTGGCGATGATGGCAGCACCGACTATCTGTATGGTGAAGCGGGTGATGACGCGTTGACCGGTCATGGGTATCTGTACGGTGGCATCGGCAACGATACCCTGATCGGCCATGGTCAGTTGTCCGGTGATGCGGGCAATGACCATTTGACCGGATCCGGCACCCTCACCGGTGGAGACGGGGACGACACCCTGACGGGTGCGGATGGGGACGACAGCCTGACGGGTGGTGCCGGTGCGGACACCCTCACCGGTGGCGCGGGAACCGATACCTTCACGCTGGATTGGTATTCGGTCACTTATAACAGTACCTCGTCCAGTTATGTCGTGGATGGCAGCGACGTGATCACCGATTTTTCCATCGACGACAAACTCGATTTGAGCGGCGCGTTGAATCATATCGGTTGTTACAGCGCCAATCCCTTCGTGGATGGCTGGTTGCAGGCCGATCTGGTGGGAACCGATCTGATCATCCGTGTGGATTTGAACGGGGGCGGGGATTCCTACTCCGCCACGCTGGTCACCTTGAACAACATCTCGTCCCTGACGGCATTGGGAAGCATTCTGCCTGGCGGTCCGGTGATCGATCGGGTGCTGGATGGCACCGGTGGGAACGATACTCTGACCGGGGGCAGTGGCAGCGATACCATCACCGGTTTCGGGGGCAATGACACCCTCACCGGCAATGAAGGCAATGACACCCTGTCCGCTGGTTCCGGCAACGATACGGTGTATGGCAACGGGGGCAATGACACCCTCACGGGTGGATATGGCGTGGATACCCTGTATGGTGGCGCGGGCAACGACACCCTGGATGGGGGGAATGACATCAGCAACGATACCCTCTATGGCGAGGCCGGGGACGATACCCTGACTGGCAACGGTTATCTGTATGGTGGCGATGGCAACGACAGTCTGACTGGCACGGGCCACCTCTACGGAGATGCCGGCAACGATACCTTGACCGGCAGCGGTACCCTTTCGGGTGGCGCGGGTACCGATACCCTGGTGGGCGGGGGTGGCGATGATACCCTAAGCGGGGATGCGGGCTCGGATACCCTGACGGGTGGAGGGGGAGCCGATACCTTTGTCATGGATTGGTATAGCATGCAGTATAATTATACCTTGTCCAGATATGTGGTGGATGCGGATGTGATCACCGACTTTTCCCTTGGGGACAAGCTCGATCTGTCGGGTATCATCTACAATCTTGGTTATTACGGCAACACCCCCTTTGAGGATGGCTGGTTGCAGGCCGAACAGGTGGGCAACGATCTGCTGATTCGGTTGGATCCCAACGGGGGGGGAGACGGTTATACGGATCTTTTGGTCACCTTGCAGAATGTCTCCTCGGTGGATGTGTTGGACGGCGTGTTGCCGGGAGGCCCGTCGGTTGACCGGATCCTCACCGGGGACGGCAAGAACAACACCCTGGTGGGTGGCAGCGGCAAGGATATTCTGTCGGGTCTGGGAGGAAACGATGACCTGACGGGCAATAACGGGGATGACACCCTTTCCGGTGGGGCCGGCAACGATACGTTGCGCGGCAATGGCGGCAATGACACCCTTTCCGGCGGATACGGCACCGATTATCTGTACGGCGGCGATGGAAACGACACCCTTGCCGGCGGAAGCGATGGCAATTGGGAATATCTGTATGGCGAGGCGGGGAACGATAGCCTGGAAGGTTATGGCAACCTCAGTGGTGGCAATGGAAACGATACCCTGCAAGGCAGCGGCTACCTGTACGGGGATGACGGTGATGATACCCTGACCGGCAGCGGGACTCTGGCTGGCGGTTATGGCTCCGACACGCTGGTGGGATCGGATGGGGATGATTCCCTGAACGGTGGTCAGGGTTCGGATACCTTGACCGGTGGCGCTGGAAAAGACACGTTCACCATGGACTGGTCGGCGTTGCAGTATGATTACACCCTGGCCCGGTATGTGGTGGACAGCGATGTCATCACCGACTTCGCCGCCGAGGATCGACTTGATCTGTCGGGCGTGTTGTCGAATTTCGGTTATTACGGCACCACGCCTTTCGGGGATGGTTGGCTCAAGGCCGAACAGGTGGGCAACGATCTGGTCATTCGGCTGGATGCCAACGGCGGTGGCGACAACTTTGCCGACACCGTGGTGACCCTGCTCAATGCCACACCGCTCACGATCCTGGCCAGCATTCTGCCGGGTGGACCGGTGGTGAATCAGACCCTGACCGGCGACGCCGGCAACAACACCTTGGTGGGTGGCAGTGGCAATGACACCCTTTCCGGACTGGGTGGCAATGATGACCTGACGGGCAACGACGGGGACGACACCCTGACGGGAGGAGGGGGCAACGATACGCTCCGGGGGAATGGGGGGGCGGATACCCTGTCCGGTGGATTCGGTTCGGATTCGTTGTATGGCGGCCTGGGCAACGATACCTTGAGCGGCGGTACCGATGGCAGTTGGGATGCGATGTATGGGGAGGACGGGGATGACACCGTAATCGGCCTGGGTTATCTGTATGCCGGCGCGGGCAACGATACCTTGCAAGGCGGCGGTTATCTGTACGGCGAAAACGGCAATGACACCCTCAGTGGCCGAGGCTATCTGAACGGAGGGGATGGGAACGATGTTCTGATCGGCTCCGATGGGGAAGATTCCCTGCGAGGAGATCGGGGGTCGGATACCCTGACCGGTGGCGCGGGAGCGGATCTGTTCGTCATGGATGGTTCCCTGCTGCTGTACGATTATACCCTTTCCCGTTATGTTGTCGACGGCAGCGACACCATCACCGACTTCACCGCCGAAGACCGGCTCGATCTGTCGGGAGTGTTGCAGAATTATGGGTATTACGGTTCCAATCCCTTCGGAGAAGGGTGGCTCAAGGCCGAACAGGTGGGGACGGATCTGGTGATCCGTCTGGATTACAACGGGGGTGGGGACCATTATGCGGATACCCTGGTCACGTTGCAGAATGTCAGCCTGGATGTTCTGGCCACCAGCATCCTGCCGGGCAGTGTGCAGGTGAACTACAGCCAGACCTCCGCCAGCGATCATTTCGTGGGCAACGGATTGGATACCCATTATTTCTGGGATCAGAACAGCACCTTTGCCGGCAATGACTCCATTCAGGATTCCGGGGGGCATGACGCGTTGCAGTTCGGGAATCTGCACGATGTGGCCATGCGCATCGGAACCTCCACCACCGCCGGTTCCGACAATCTGCTGGTGCAAATCGATACCGGCATCCTGCCTGCCGGGGGGGGAACGGCTTCGTTGACCTTTGCCGCGCCGGAGAGTCAGATCGATCTGGCTCGCAGCATCGAGGAGATTCAGGCCACGGATGGGGCGCTCAACAGTTCGGGCAGTTCATCGTCGGTGAAAATGTACGATGTGGCTCCAGGTACCGGTCCCGCCGGGATCACGGCGGATCATCCGGCTTATGTGGTGGTGGGTGACGCGGGCAACGATCGTTTGGATGTGAGCGGGTTGCATGATGCCCAATATACCCTGGTGTTGGGACGCGCCGGCAACGATACCCTGGTGGGATCGGCGGGTCAGGATACCCTGGTGGGGGGCGTTGGCGATGACCTGCTCCAAGGCGGCGAGGGCCAGGATACCTTGACCGGTGGCGCGGGTGCGGATGTGTTCCATTACGGCAGCGTCGCCGAGGGTTCCGGATCGTTTTCGTTGGTGGATCAGATCACCGACTTCACGCCGGGACAAGACAAGATCCGCTTGATGGACAGTGGGTTCGGATCGATTCAGTCCCAGGCTGGTGGCAAGTTGACCGAAGGGGTCAATTATGTGGAGATCGCCTATTCGGCGGCCTCTGTGAACGACCTGCAAACCGCCATGCAGAATGGGGTGTTGGATGGACTGGCCAAGAGTGCCGGCGTGGCTGGGGGGACGGATTATCTGGCTTTTCTGACTTTTACCGACAACGATGGGGGAACGGACAGTGGGCAATGTCTATTGTATGACGCCGATGCCAATGCCGCCGGGGGTGTGACGGTACTGGCCGAGTTGCCCCATGTGACGGCGACGCAATTCTCCCATACGGATGTGACGTTTGGTTGACGGGGGGTCGGTTTTTCGGTACAAACTTTGCAAAGTACTTTATAAAGGGTATTTTGCTTTACTGGCCATGACCAGCAAGAAGGAGTTGTCTCCATGAAGGTAGGACGTTCGTGTTGTGTGGCCCTGTTGGCGGTGGCCGCATTCCTGACCCCGGATTCAAGTGTGCGCGCCGAGACGTTGCGCGAGGCGGTGGATGGAATTTTGCAACGCCATGATCGCATTCTGGCCGCCAGGGCCGATGTCTCCGCCAGCGACGAGCGGGTTTCGGAGCGGTTCAAGACCAGTTTCTTGCCCACGTTGAGCCTCACCGGCCACTATGGCCATGAGCGTCGCATGCAGAAGAGTCCCGGAACCAACACCGACATGGAGTCCAGGGAGTTGGATGTGCGGTTGACCCAACTGCTGTGGGACTTTGGCAAGGCCAACGCGGCGGTGGATGTGGCCCGGTTGCAAAAAGACCAGACTGTGGCCGCCTTGGATACCGCTCAACAGAATCTGATTCTCGACGCGGCCACGGCCTACTATCAATTGCGGCGCACCAACAATGTGCTGCGGTTCGCGCGCCAATCCGTGGAGAATATCAAGCGCCAGGGCGAAGTCGAGGATGTGCGTGTCGCCTTGGGTCGTGGTTACTCCACCGACGTGTTGCAGGTCAAGACCCAGTTGGCCGGGGCGCGGGCGCGGGAGGTGCAGGCCACCGGAGCCGTGGCCCAGTCCGAAGAGCGTGTACGCACGGTCTTTTTGCGAGAGGCGGTTGAAATCCTCAAGTTGACCCCTCCGGACGAATCCTTCCTCAATAATCTCCCCAAGAGTGTGGATGACTCCGTGGCCGTTGGAGTCAAGAAGAATCCCCAGTTGAATCAATTGCGTCTTCTTGCCGACATGCTGGTTTCCCAGAAGCGGGCCGTGGAACGCAACAATTTCTTTCCCACCATCAACGGTATTGTGGAGCGCAAGTTCAAGGACAAGGTCCAGGGTGTGGACGAGTTCGAGGACGAAACCTTTGGCAAGGTGGAGATGAACTATCCCCTCAACCTGGGCATGGCCTCCTTGAACAGCGTTTCGGCGGCAGGACAGGATCTGGAAGCGGCCCAGCGTCGTTATGACGATACCCGTCGTCTGATCGAGGAGCAGGCCCGGGTGGCTTGGCACAACCTCAACACCGCCCGCGCCAATGCCGAGTTGCTCAACAGTCAAGCCAACATTGCCCAGAAGTTCTTAGAGTTGGCCCGGGAAGAGCGCAAGATGGACAAGCGTACCCTGCTGGACATCCTCAACGGTGAAACCGCTCTGATCAATGCCCGTTCGGATGCGGCCTCGGCGGATACCGACGTGATCATCGCCGGTTTCACCTTGTTGCAGGCCATGGGTTCTTTGGAGCCTGGGGTTTTGGAAAGCGGCAAGGGTGCCCCGGCCAAAAATGATGCCAATGCCATGCCTTCTTCACCGGTTGGCGGCGCGGTGAACAAACCGGCTCCGGCTCCTGCCAAACCCCAGGAGGCGGCCAAGAAACCCGCTGACAAGGAATCGGACAAGAAATCGGCTGCCACCCCGGACAAGAAATCCGGCAAGGCCGACGCCAAGAAACCGGCAGTGCAAAAACCGACTCCATGACGGTTCTGCTCAAGCAACTGTTTTCCCGCCCTCTGTTCGCGGTTGAGCTTCTGGCGGTCTCCCTGTGCATTCATCTGCTGGGGTTGGCCTCTTCGGTCTACGTGATCCAGGTGCTCAACCGCTATGTCTCCCACGGACTCGATTCCACACTGGTCACCCTGACGAGCGGGGTGATTCTTTCGGTGGTGATGGAGTTCGGTTTTCGTCAGGTCCGCACGAAACTCGCTCAGGGCGTGACGGTGCGTCCGGATTATCAACTGGGCGTCCGTCTCTTCGAGCGGGTTGTCACCACCCGCGCCGGCAGCATTGATCGTCTTGGACCCGCTTCCCAGCGGGAGGTGGTGGCCAGTCCGGGCGTGGTGGGGCGCATCCATGGCCCGGCCAATCTGGTGGCGTTGATCGATGTCCCCTTTGCCCTGGTGTTTGTCAGCGTGCTGTTCATGGTGCAACCCCCGCTGGGTTTGGTGGCCTGCGGCTTTTTGACATTGGCTTTTCTGGTGTCGATTCTGGGTCATCCCTTTTTGCGCGGACTGCTCAAGGAGCACTCCGTGGCCAGCGCCGAAGTGGGTGCCTTGGGGGGATCCTCCATGCGGGCCGCGGACGCGGTGCGGGCCTTCAATGCCGCCGGTTTTCTGCTGCGTCGTTTTCGGGATCGTCATGCCGGCGCGATTCAGCTTCAGCGCCGGATCGAGGCCAGACGGGAGTTGATCCAGACCGCGGCCCAGTCCCTCGGCGCCTTGATGAGCGTGTTCGTGATCGCCGAAGGGGCCAGACTGGTGGTCGCCGGACAAATGGATGTGGGCTTGCTGGTGGGCTCGAATATTCTGGCTTCACGGGCCATGGCCCCGATTCTGCGATTCGCGCAACTGGGCGCCGCCCTGACCGAGGCCCGGCGTGCCATGGAGACCTTGGGGAGTTTTTCCCGTCTGCCACTGGAACGGGCCGGCGGCGCTTTGGTGAAGAATTATACCGGTCGTCTGGAACTCAAGGAGATCGCCTTCGCCCACGACGACGGCTCGGATCCCTTGTTTGAATCCCTGACGCTGACCCTGCCTCCCGGCTCTTCGCTGGTGGTTTCCGGCGCCAACGGTACGGGCAAGACCACCCTGGCCCGGATCCTGTTGGGCTTGCTGGAACCGACCCGGGGACAGATCCTGGTGGATGGAGTCAATCTGGATCAGCTTTCCCTCGCCTGGTGGCGGCGACAGGTGGTGTATCTGCCCCAGGAGCCGGAATTCATCGAAGGAACCATTCGTGACAATCTCACCTCCCTGGATCCGGAGTGGAGCGAGGAGGGCATGAACGTGGCCATCGCCGAAGCGGGCCTGGCCAAATTCCTCCACGACAGCCCCAAGGGATTGGATACCCCGTTGATCAACGGTGGCACCCATCTGGCCGTGGGCATCCGCAAACGGTTGGCCCTGGCCCGGGCGTTGGGTGGCGAGTCCCGGTTGGCGGTTTTCGACGAGCCGCTGGAAGGCATGGATCTGCCGGGACGGGAGGCGGTCACCACGGTACTGAGCCGCATGGCCCGCATGGGTCGGAGCGTGATCGTTTTTTCTCACGATGCCACCTTGATCCGGGGGGCGGATCTGATTTTGAACCTCGACAAGAAACCGGTTCCCGAACTGCGCGTCAAGGCGCCCCGCCCGCCGGAGAACACGCCGTGAGCCGGTCAGCGGAGAGCACCGTCAAGGCCGACGACATCGACGATGGGGTGGGATGGACCCATCATCTGGTGGTATTGCTTTTTATTGGTTTGGTGGCCTCCTTGATGGTCTGGGGGGCATGGGGGCTGCTTGATGTGGTGAGCTTTGCCCAGGGTGAGGTGATCCCCTCCACCCAGATCAAACAGGTGCAGCACCTGGAAGGGGGGGTGATTCGGCGCATTCTGGTCAAGGAGGGGGAGTCGGTACGCAAGGGACAACCCCTGGTGGAGTTGGAAAGCGTGGCCAGCGATGCCGATGTGGGGGAGTTGTCGGCCCGTCTGGCCTCTTTGGAGGTGGATAACGCCCGCTTGCAAGCCGAGATCGTTAGTGCCAACACCCCGAATTTTCCGGCGGATCTGAAGAAAAATCATCCGGATCTGGTCAAGCGTGCCGAAGAGTTGTTCGCCAGCAACCGTCATCGTCGCGAAGAGAAGCTCGCGGGCTTGCGGGAGAGTCTGGTGGGCCATCGACAGGCGGTGCAGGAGATTCAGACTCGCATCAAGAATAACAAAAAACGCCTCTCCCTGGTGGAAGAGCAGGTTTCCATCAGCGGCAAATTGCTGGAAAAAGACATCACCAACCGTTACTCCCATCTGGATTTGCTCAAAGAGACCCACCAGATCAAAAGCGCCATCGAAGAGGATGGCATGGCCCAGTTGCGCGCCGAGGCTTCCGCCAAGGAGGCCCAGGCCAATCTGGCGGCGGTGGGGCATGAGTTCGAGGAGGCCGCACGGGAAAAATTGGCGGAAAATCGTCGCCAGATGACGGAACTGACGGTGCGTTTGCAAAAATTCCAGAACAATTTGTCCCGGACCGTGTTGACCGCTCCGGTGGATGGTGTGGTCAAGACCCTTTATCTGGTGACCGAAGGCGGGGTGATTCCCCCTGGTGGCACGGCCATGGATCTGGTGCCTGGTGAGGACCGGTTGGTGGTGGAGGCCAAATTGCCGATTCAGGATATCGGTTATGTGAGCGTGGGACAGCCTGCGTTTGTCACCCTGACCTCCTCGGATGCCTCACGCTTCGGCAAGTTGTCCGGCACCGTGGTGCAGATCAGCCCGGACGCCTTGGCCACCAAGGAGGGCGTTCCTTATTACAAGGTGCGGGTGGAGACCGAGCATGCCTATTTTCAGAAAGGGAAAATGAACTATCGGCTGTTTCCGGGCATGGTGGTGCGCTGCGCCATTCATACCGGTCAGCGGTCGGTGTTGGACTACCTGTTTTATCCCTTCATCAATTTCATGGATGCGGCGTTGACAGAGCGGTGAGTTTCCCGGCCTGATTGCTGGTCTCGGATGGCGGACGACCGATGGCCCGGACGACCGATGGCCCGGCAGGGCGGCGAGTCTTGGTCCGTGATGCGGATTCAAATATCGGTGATGGGCAGGATGGTATCGTGATTCCAGGCCGCGTCGTCCCGATTGGGATAGTCGGTGGTGAAATGCAGACCCCGGCTTTCCTTGCGGTGAATGGCGGAACGGATGATGAGGGAGGCCACCAGGGCGATATTGCGCAGTTCCAGCAGATCCCGGGAGATGCGGCAGTTCCAGTAGTATTCGTTGATCTCTTCTTGCACCATTTCGATGCGGCGTCGGGCGCTGGCCAGACGACGGTTCGAGCGGACAATGCCCACATAGTTGCCCATGAAACGGCGGATTTCGTCCCAGTTGTGGGAGACGAGCACCGCCTCCTGGCAGGGATGACAATCGAAGCTGTCCCACAACGGAATGTCGGGATGGGCGAAACGGGGGTGTTCCCGCATGGTCTGGAGCATGGAGGTACCGGCGGCTTCCGAAAAGACCAGACATTCCAGCAGACTGTTGGAGGCCAGACGGTTGGCGCCGTGCAGACCGGTATGGCTCACCTCGCCGATGGCGAACAGTCCATCGAGATCGGTACGCCCCTCCAGATCCGTGCTGACCCCGCCACAGGTATAGTGGGCCGCGGGCACCACGGGAATGGGTTCGGCGGTCATGTCGATGCCCAATTCCAGACATTTTTTGTGGATGTTGGGGAAATGCTCCTCGATGAAGGCGCTGCCTTTGGCCGTGATGTCCAGATAGACGCAACGATCCCCGGACCGTTTCATTTCGTAGTCGATGGCGCGGGCCACGATATCCCGGGGGGCCAGATCGGCCTTGGGGTGGTGACGGTGCATGAAGGGTTCGCCGTTTTTCATCACCAGAATGCCGCCTTCGCCGCGCACCGCTTCGGAAATCAGAAAGGATTTGGCCTTGGGGTGGTACAGGCAGGTGGGATGAAATTGGATGAACTCCATGTTGGCCACGCGACAACCGGCCCGATAGGCCATGGCGATACCATCCCCGGTGGCCACATCCGGGTTGGAGGTGTAACGGTAGACCTTTCCGGCTCCGCCGGAGGCCAGAATGGTGAAACGGGCTTGCAGGGTGAGTACCCGTCCGGTGGCGATTTCCAGGGCGTAACAGCCGAAGCAGCGGTTGGGCTGTCCCGGCGCGAAAATGCCCATTTTGCGGGACGTGACCAGATCGATGGCCATGTGATCGGCGAGGATCCGGATGCGCGGATGCTGCAAGGCCCGTTCCAGCAGGATTTCGATCACGGCCCGACCGGTGGCGTCGGCGGTGTGGATCACCCGTCGGGTGGAGTGTCCTCCCTCCTTGGTGAGATGAAATCCGCCTTGGCTTTCCCGCGTGAAGGGGGCGCCCAGATCCAACAGACGGCGGATGGAACGGGGTCCGTGTTCCACCACATGGCGCACCGTGTCTTCGTGACACAGGCCGGCGCCGGCCACCAGGGTATCGGTGATGTGGGAGTCCAGATCGTCGGCGGGATCCAAAACCGCCGCGATGCCCCCCTGGGCGTAATAACTGTTGGATTCACCGGCTTCTGCTTTGGTGAGCACCAACACGTCGCCGTGTCCGGCCAGACGCAAGGCCAGATCCAAACCGGCGACTCCGGCACCGATGATCAGGAAATCGGCGGTGAGAGGACGTGATTGCATGAAAGTGGACATGGGGCACTATTGTGGGAGAGAGTGGCGCGCTGTCAAGAGTCTTTGATGGAGAATTTGCCGGCGGGGCGTTTCGGCATCTTGAATCATGGCGCCGAATTGGTGTTTAATGGTGTGTGACCCCTGAGTGTTGGTAACGACGTGGAGCCCTGTACGCGTGAGCGGTGACGATAACGACCTGAATGGGAGTGATGACGCGGATAGCCTCCTTGTGGCCCATGCCCAAAAAGGGGATAATAAGGCCTTCGAGGTCTTGGTGCGTCGTTACCAGGGCAAGGTGGCCTCCACCATCGCCCGGATCGTCTCCGATCCGGACAAGGTGCTGGACCTGACCCAGGAGACCTTCATCAAGGCCTATCGGGCGTTGGAAAAATTCCGTGGCGAGTCGGCGTTTTACACTTGGCTTTACCGCATCGCCGTCAATACGGGGAAAAATCATCTGCTCTCCAAGAATCGTGGACTGGCCATGTCCGACGAGGAGTTGGAGGACTCGGAACGCATGGCACCGCAATTGCGTAACCATGAAACACCGGAACGGTTGATTTTACGGCAGGAAATGATGACCAATCTGCGTCAGGCCATCGACGCGCTGCCGGAACAAATGCGTCAGGCGATCCAGATGCGCGATGTGGAGGGTCACTCCTACGAAGAGATCGCCAAGGCTTTGCACTGTCCCATCGGTACCGTGCGTTCCCGGATCTACCGCAGTCGGCAGGAGATCATGGATCGCATGCAGGCTTATCTGCAAGACAGGAATCAACACGGGTTTCCCCCCGGTCATCATCATGCTGGAGGGCACGAGCGATGAGTCAGACGAATAACGATTGTAATCCGGAATTGGTCTCGGCCTTTCTGGATAACGAACTGGACCGGATCATTGTCGGTCATGTGGCCAAACATCTCATTCACTGTGATCATTGTTGTCAGGCCATGGGGCGTCTGGCCCAGATCCGTGACCTGATGATGGCTGGCCAACTGCCCTGGTTCGAGGGGGAACGGTTCACACAGTCGGTGATGATGGCCATCAACAACGAAAAAAGTACCTCCCCCCGGGAGCGGTTGCGTGACCGGTTGCTCCGCTTCGGGATTCCGGCCCTGTTCGTGGGCACCATCCTTGCCGAGGTTCTGCCATCCACCTTGGATGCCGCCAATCATGTTGAATACCAGGAAATCCATAGTTGACCCACATCGAGCGGGGCGCCCCAAAATGATACGGGAAGAGGGGATTGTCGTGGCCCTGGAAGGGGACTACGCGGTTGTCAGCGGTCAGAGACAGAAAATGTGTGGCACTTGCCACAACGTCAATACCTGTACCGTACTCTCCGGTGGATTGGGACAGCGCTCCATCAAGGTCCATGCCCTGAATGCCTGTCATGCCCGGGTCGGGGAACGGGTCTTCATCGAAATCTCCGAGCGGAGTTTTCTCAGAGCCTCGTTTCTGGTCTACATTCTGCCCCTGGTGGTGCTGTTCGCCACGGTGTCGTGGGCCCGGTATCTGATGCAGACCATGGCTTGGCAGATCGACATCGAGGCCTTTTCCGCCCTGGTGGGACTGCTTTCCCTGGTTGTCACCTTCCTTTGGCTGCGGCAACGCTCCGGGCGGTATGACCGGGGGCATCGGGAAGGAGGTCCGGTGGTCGTGGAAATCCTTGAGGCGGACATGTGTCACCACTCCCCTCCCAGTTTTCTCTCCTGAAACCAAAAAGGAACTTACAGCATCATGTCGAGGATCAAGCAGCGGGTGATCTCCTGGTGGGTTGTATTGGCGGTGTGTGTGGGCGTCGCGTTTCCGGCTGGTGCGACGACCAATCTTCCCGATCTGGTTCCCCTGGTCAAGAAGCTTCAGCCGGTGGTGGTGAACATCAGTTCCAGTCAGAACATCAAACCCCCCACCACTAAACAAGACAAAGCCATGCCCCATATGCCCAAGGGCGGTGAATCCCAACTGGACGAATTCTTTCGGCGTTTCTTCGAGCAGGGACCGGACCAGCAGCCGATCCCTTCCCGCAGTCTGGGTTCCGGGGTGATCATCGACGAGTCCGGCTATATTCTCACCAATCACCACGTGGTGGACGAGGCGGATGAGATTCAGGTGCGGCTTTCCGACGAACGGGAGTTCACCGCCACCGTGGTGGGACGGGATGCCAAAAGCGATCTGGCCCTGATTCGCATCAAGACCGATGGCAAATTGCCTGTGGCCGATCTGGGCGACTCGGAAAAGGCCGAGGTGGGATCCTGGGTGGTGGCCATCGGCAATCCTTTTGGTCTGGAAGCCTCGGTGACCGTGGGCATCATCTCCGCCCGGGGACGCAGCATCGGTACGGGTCCTTATGACAACTTTCTCCAGACCGACGCAGCCATCAATCCGGGCAATTCGGGTGGACCTTTGTTCAATCTGCAAGGGGAAGTGATCGGCATCAATACCGCGATCTTTTCTCGTTCCGGGGGCAACATGGGGATCGGTTTCGCCATCCCGATCAACATGGCCAAGTCGATTGTTACCCAGTTGCGGGCCTCCGGAAAGGTGACCCGCGGCTGGCTGGGGGTGCGTATCCAGGCGGTCACCAAGGAGTTGGCCGAAGCCCTGGGGATCGGTGCCCAGCGCGGCGCCCTGGTGGCCAGCGTGGAACCGAAAAGTCCCGCGGATCTGGCCGGCGTGGTGGCCGGGGATGTTATCGTCCGTTTCGACGGTCACGAAGTGGGACGCATGAAGGAACTGCCCGCTGTGGTGGCGGAAACGCCGGTCAACAAAAAAGTCACCATGGAGGTGATCCGCAATGGTGCTGCCAAAACCCTGAATGTGGTGGTGGCCACCATGCGTGACGATGACGACGCCAGTCCCGAAGAATCGGGACATGCCGAGTCATCCAAGGAACGCAATCTGATGGGTGTCGCTGTTCAGCCTCTTTCCGCCGATTGGCGCGCCCGCCTCGAACTGCCCGCCGAGGCCAATGGCGTGGTGGTCGCTTCGGTGGAAACCGGTTCTGCGGCAGAGCACGCCGGGGTGCGTCCCGGGGATCTGATCCAGGAAATCAATCGTAAACCGGTGAAAACCGTCAATGATTTCCGTGCCATGGCCGCCAAGTTGGAGCCGGGACAAACGTTGCTGGTCCTGATGCAACGGGGAGGAGAACCGCTCTTCATGGCGATTCAACTGCCGGCCAAAGGACAGACTCCCGCACAACCCGCGCCCAAAAAACCTTGATGCGTGGGAGAATCCATCGCCGCGGTGTGTATAAAAGGTTGAACATTGGGTGAGAATGAGTTATCCTGAGATGATTTTAACGTTCCCTAAAAGGGGAGCGGTGTCAGTAAAGGCCCATTGTCCGGTTTCAAAAACAAAGGAGGAGTGATCTTTCGTGAGGATTGACGTTTACGATAATAATGTGGATCAAGCCATTCGGGTTTTGAAAAAGAAAATGATCCGGGAAGGCATGTTCAGGGAAATGAAGAAACGGAAATTCTTCGAGAAACCTTCCGAGCGCAAGCGTCGGAAAAAAGCCGAAGCGGTCCGTCGGTTGCGGAAGAAGATTCGTCGTTCATCCGTGGCG
Organism: Magnetococcales bacterium; assembly: GCA_015231755.1. Classification (NCBI taxonomy): domain Bacteria; kingdom Pseudomonadati; phylum Pseudomonadota; class Magnetococcia; order Magnetococcales; species Magnetococcales bacterium. The sequence continues at coordinate 130,799 of JADGAZ010000006.1, forward strand.
GGTGGTTCGGCATAGAATCGGTTTTTTCCACTTCGTGTCGTCGAGCCGGGTCTGTGGGGCAACTCTTGTTTCGCCGGACCCGGCTTGCGGTGCTTTTTCCCTCTGTGTTTGTTTTCCCATGACTCCCTTGGGGCTGTTGATTGGGCCTTTTCAAGGTTTCTCCCTTCTCTTGTCGCACCTCGTCCACCCTGACTGACAAGGGCGGTCGCTTCTTTAATTCTCGTCAAGCCAATACCCTACGATTGATTCATGGAACCGAATGACAGGGTTCCTGGTCTGGAATGGATATCCCGACCCGGCAAAGCATTGGGTGTCGATTGGGCGCCGTTGCCGCGGTTTGCACGATTCTTCATTGTATTGCCTGGAAACTTCCCGCGACCCTTTTTGCGAAGGCAGGTGTCAGCATGTCATCCCTTGGAATGCCGGTCGAAAACAACATGATTTCGGATCGCCCCTATTACGAGGCCATGGGGGCCGAGATCGATTTGTTTGTCGCAGCCTATCAGAATCATCTGCCTTTGCTGATCAAAGGCCCTACGGGGTGTGGCAAGACCCGCTTTGTGGAATACATGGCCTGGCGGTTGAAAAGACCCTTGATCACGGTTTCCTGCCACGAGGACATGACCACCAGCGATCTGGTGGGCCGTTATCTGGTGGTGGGAGGGGAGACGGTCTGGCAGGATGGTCCCTTGACCCGGGCGGTACGTCATGGCTGCATCTGTTATCTGGACGAGATCGTCGAGGCCCGCAAGGATACCATTGTGGTGATCCATCCCCTGGCGGACGACCGGCGCATTCTGCCCATCGAAAAACTCGGGATTCTGTTGAGGGCCGCGCCGGAGTTCGGCTTGGTGATTTCGTACAATCCCAGCTATCAGAGTGTGCTCAAGGATCTGAAACAAAGTACCCGACAGCGGTTTGTCGCCATGGAGTTCGACTATCCATCGTTGGAACAAGAGGCGTTGATCATCCGCAACGAAACCGGTCTGGATGGGGAGATGGCCCATCTTCTGGTCCGTTTTGCCCAGTTGACCCGCAACCTGAAAGGCAATGGCCTGGAAGAAGGGGCCAGCACCCGGCTGTTGGTACACGCGGCCAAGTTGATTCTTGCGGGTCGGTCCCCCGCTGATGCCTGTTCAGCCGCCATCATTCGGGTGTTGACCGATGACCCGGATATGAACGGGGCCATGCGTTCTCTCAGCGAATCGATTTTTTAGGCGGCATCATGACTCCGGAACCGTTGGCACTCTCCGTGGAGGATTTGGAAGAGCGGCTGGAAGAGATTCTGGAGGCGGCCCTCTCCTCCCGTCGTACCGTCACCGGACTGGCCCAGGATTGGGCGTCGCGACCCGTCGGGCAGCAACAGACCTTGTTGCACTGGTTGCCGATTCTGGCGCGAATCAATCCGGAACTGGCGTTTCAGTGTGCCCGGCAATTGCCCCCCTTTCTGGATCGGTTGCGTGACGAGTCGTTGAGATCCTGGCTGGGCGCCATCATGACCCGTTACGATCAGGAGGGGCTGCAAAAGTCCCTGGAGCTGCTCAAACAGGGGCCGCAGCGTCATGACCGGGTGGAAGGGACTCTCTTTTTGTCTGATCTGGTGGGGGAGTTGACGGTTTTCGTGACCGGTCTGGGGGGGCGTCGTCTTGCCATCGAGGAGGGCGTCGAGCCGCACACCAACACGGAAACCCTGTTTTTGCCGGTCTCTTTGTGTCTGGGAAACCGGACCGGGGAGAGCCATCGCCTGTATCGCTGTCTGGCGGCCCATTTGTGGGGGTTGGGGCGTTATGGGACTTTTTTCCCGGGACTGATGCAGCGTCTGGAGCTTTATCCGGATCCGGATCAGGCGGCCCGAATTTATCTCGCCTTGGAATCCCATCGGGTGGACGCCATCCTCACCCGGACCTTTCCCGGGTTGGGACGGTTCATGGCCCAGTGGCACGACGACCGGAACCGTTTGCCGGACTCCTGGCGGGCGCCGGTGCGGGCGTTGATGGCGCCGGATGCGCAACGGGATTTGAGTCTGGATCATCTGGCCGGGTTGTATGGGGCCTCGTGTCCCCTGCCCATGCCGTTGCCGTTTCATGGCGCCGCGCTGTATCGACCCGCGCTCCAGGAGATGCAACGCCGCATCGAACAGGAACGCATTCTGTTTCGCAAAACCGTGGGAGAGGCGATTCGGGACAGCAAACCGGTGGATATGCCTGGAGTGGGCGGGCGTGATCTGGATCTGGAGTGTTGTCTGCTGCCGGACGGGAGTACTTTTGAAATGCGCCTGGATGGTCAACCGTTGCGGCTTCCCGAATCCTTGCATCCCGTGATGCGTTCCATCGTTCAGGATCTGGGTTGCATTCCGCCGGAGTATCTGTCGGCGGCGGGTTCCGGGGGGTACGCCCTGATGGAATCGATGAGGCAGGAGGAGGATACGACCGAGGCCACCATACGGAGGGAGGAGGCGGATGGCCGGGTGATCCGCTATTATGATGAATGGGATTGTCACCGCAACGACTATCGCAAGGCGTGGTGCGTGTTGCGGGAACAGCCCATCTCCCCGACGGACGATCCGGTGGTTGCGTCGGCTTTGGAGAAATATCATGGCCTGTGGCAGGGAATCCGTCGCAGTTTCGAGCTGTTGCGGGGCGGGGATCAGTGGTTGCGACGCCAGGAGCGGGGAGACGAAGTGGATATGGATGCCCTGGTCCACTCCCTGGTGGACCGGCGCACCGGCGTGGAAATGGACAGCCGATTGTTTCGTTATCGGCTTCACAAGGAGCGGGATGTGGCCACCTTGATCCTGGTGGATATGAGCGGCTCCACCAAGGGATGGGTCAATGATGCCATCCGGGAGAGTCTGGTGCTGTTGTGCAAGGCGTTGCAGGTGTTGGGGGATCGTTTCGCGGTTTACGGTTTTTCCAGCATGACCCGCAAACATTGTGACAGTTTTGTGATCAAGAGTTTTGACCAACCGTACCATCCGGAGGTGGAACGCAACATCGCCGGCATCTGTCCCAAGGACTATACCCGCATGGGGGTGTTTTTGCGTCACGCCGCCTACCGGCTCAATCAGCAGGAGGCGCGTATTCGTTTGCTGATCACCCTGTCGGACGGCAAGCCGGAGGATTATGACAGCTTCCAGGATGGTTATCGGGGGCACTACGGCATGGAGGATACCCGTCAATCGTTGATCGAGGCCCGTCGCACCGGCATTCATCCGTTTTGCATTACCATCGACACGGAAGCCCGGGAATATCTGCCCCATCTGTATGGTCCGGCCCGCTTTGTGGTCATGGACGATGTGCGGACCCTGCCCCTGAAGATCGCCGATATCTATCGACGACTCACCACCTGACTGACCACCGGATTGGAATCCGGCAACCAAGCGGTCAGCGCGGGTGGTGGTCGCCGATGGCGGGTTGAGATGAACGTCTCGGATGGGGGCGTTTTCAGGCCGAGCGTTGGAGCGATTCGGCCAGGGCTTCGGCTTCTGCCAGCATGGCTCCCAGACTGACGCGAATGCCTTGTTTCCAGAAGTCGGAGCGGGTGGGATCCAGACCGAATGGACTCAGCAGGGCGGTGACATCCCTGGATCCTCCGGCGCGCAGCAGATCCAGGTAATGACTTTCAAACCGCTCACCCAGATTGCCCTGGACCGCGTAGAGACTCTGGGTGAGCAGTTCTCCGCAGGCATAGGCGTAGACGTAGAACGGATTGTGGAAGTGGCTGATGTAGCTCCAGAGATGGTTGGTTTCGGCGTAGGTGAAGGGTTCTCCTTCCGGGCCGTAGAAGCGGATCAGGTTTTCAAGCCATAACCGGGAGAGATCCGGGGCGCTCAGTCGTCCGTTGGTGGCGTGCATCTGTTGTTCAAAGCAGGAGAAGCCGATCTGGCGGACCACGGTGTTGAGAAAATCCTCGATGCGTCCCATCAGCAGCGCCAGCAAGGCCTGTGGATTGCCGTTTTGGCGCAGCCGTTCCCGCAGAAACCGGAAGGTGGTCATTTCCGCGAAGATGGAGGCGGTTTCGGCGTAGGCCATGGGAGCCGAGGCGAGCAACGGACCCTGGGCCGGTCCGGCCAGCAGACCATGGACCGCGTGACCCAGTTCGTGGGCCAGGGTCATCACGTCCCGGCTGCTGCCCTGGTAGTTCATCAGCACATAGGAGGCGGAACATCCACCGGGAAGCACCACCGAATAGTTGAAGGCTCCGCTTTGTTTGGCCGGACGGGCATGGGCGTCGATGGCGCGACCGGTGGCAACTCCCTCGGCCAGACGGGCCAGGGTGGGACTGAAACTGGCAAAGGCCCCCTGGACCATCTCCAGGGCTTCATCGAATGGAATGTGGGTGCGGTCGGCAAAAGGCAACAGGGCGTTGCGGTCGCTCCAGCGCAGTTGAGGCAATCCCATCAGACGGGCCTTGAGACGGTAATACCGTTGTCCCAGCGGAGAGGCCTCCTCTTCGACCGCCTGATGCAAGGCCGTGACCATGGCGTCGGGTAGACGATTGTTGCGGTTGCGAAAATCCATGGCATGGGCGTAACCCCGTTCCCGGTCTTCCACGCCCTTGCCACCGATCACCATGTTGAGCGTTTGGGCCGAAAAACGGGCGAAGGATCCACCCAGTCCGCCATTCAGGGCGGTGAGGATGGCGAAACGTTGGTCGGGATCGGGTTCTTCGGCCAGTCGATGTAGGGTCTCTTCCAGAGTGCGGGGGCCTTCTGCCAGAGAAAAACGCAGGTCCGATTCCACTTCGTCGTAATATGCAGACCAGGAGTCGGAACCGAAGGTGGCCCGTTTGGTCAAGGCGGCTTCCACTTCGGTGCTCAACATGAAGGGGCGTTGCTGGCGGATTTTATCGATCCAGGGCTTCAGACGTGCGCAGCGGGGATCCGCGGCGATCTGGGATGCGCAATCCTCCTCCGACAGGGCGGCCAGTTCGATGGGGAAAAAGGTGGCGTGTTCTCCGCCCAGGCCGTCTGTCAGGATATTGGCCTCGTAGAGCCGACTCTTGACCGCTTCATCCTCCAGATTGGCCGCGTGACGCAAATGAAGATAGATGAAGAGCCGATTCAATCTCTCCTGGATCCGTTCCCACGCCTCCAGTGCCTCCCCAAGCCGGGTCTGCAATCGGCCCTGAAAGGCGGCGGAAAACGCCGGATAATGATCCTTCAACCAAGCCAGATCGGCGTCGAATTGGGGATCGTCGAGTCCGGCATAAAGGGGGGAGAGATCCCACTGGGGGGCTTGAGGGGTATCGGCTGTGTCGGTCATGATGGATCGGAAAGTAGGGAAGGGGTTGTCGGGATGCGGTATTTCTGATCCGGAATGGGTGGATCGGTTATCGTTCCTCAAAATCGAGAAAATCCGTCACGTCTTCCGTGATGGTGTGGGTGAAAAACCATTCAATCACAAACAGAATGATCTCTTCCGCCTGGATCAGATCGTTTTTGACGCTTTCGATTTTGGATTCCAGGGCGTGAATCAGGAAGTCATGCAACACTCTGTGCCGGTCGAGTTTGTGGGGTAAATATCTGAATAGAATGTTCTCTTCGGATGTGAAATGGAAACGGGCATAATATTTGAGTTCGTCGAGCAGGCGGACCTGATAATTTTTTTCTTTGGATGTGGCCAATTCATCGTACAGACGATTCATTAATTCAAGGAAAGATTTGTGTTGCAGATCGACGATCTTGTTGTGAGTCTCGTATCCGTATTTCCACTCGAATCTGGGCATGGGGGATCTTCTGTTCTTAGGGGGGGAGATCAATCGGGACTCATGATTCATATCCCGGCGCAGGGGCTGGGATGACAGGCAATGTAAAAGGGAAGGATCGGGATGGTTGATCGGAAAAAAGGTCGCCGTCACCGGATGACCGGGACGGCGACCTTCATGCCGCAAGCTTACAGGGTTTTGACGTTGTCCGCCTTGTCGCCCTTGTCGCCTCTGCTGACATCGAACTCGACCCGTTGGCCTTCGGCCAAGCTCTTGAAGCCACTCATGGAGATGGCGCTGTGATGAACGAACACATCACCACGGCCATTGTCCCGTTCGATAAAACCGAAACCTTTGCTGTCATTGAACCATTTGACTTTTCCTGTTTCACGACTTGCCATTTTCAACTGCTCCTGAAAGTGAGGTGGGGGTTGGTGGTACGGTAAAAAAGGTGGACAATTGCAATTCCAAGAATTCAACCCCTGTGAGGGGATTATAAACGTAAGGGGGAATGGGGCGAAAGCCTAAAGAGTGATAAAGTTTGCGGGCCGCGGTCATGGTGGGCAGGGTATCGAGGCGGATGCGCCGGTAACCTTTATGAAACGCTTGATTCAGTATCTGCACCATCAACATCTTCCCCAAACCCAGTCTTTGATACGGCTGTCGCACAAAAAGCCGTTTGATTTCAGCGATGTCTTGTTCCAGGGGACGCAAGGCGACGCAACCTGCCCAGATCTGCGACGAGCGGGCCAACAGCCATCCACCCCGTGGTGGTTCATAAACACCGGGCAGCTTGCGCAACTCTTTTCGAGAATCCCTGAAAGCCCAAATCCACTCCCAGCGAGTCCGCATACTCTTGAAACAGATCCCGTGCCGCGTGAATTTCCTTCGGGCTTGTCGCGTCGATGCAGGTAAAGGTTACGCTCATGCACCAATCGTAACCTTGTTGTCATTCGTAAGCGGGTCCTGAATTGACATCGTGGTGCGGTTTCTCGCCGGGCAAGCTGAAAAGATTGACTTTCATAGAGATCAAATCTGGTCTAAAAAACACAAAAGCCGCCCAGAAAGGCGGCCTTGGCAACAAGAAAACCTTATATCACCTGGGTGGTGAACCGATGTGAATCTTTCCGAACTGGATTCTTTCCAGAAACCGTTTGGCCATTGGGGAGAAAGCATATTCCAACTCCTGCACGCAAGTCAAGTGAAATCATTAATCAATGTTTTCTTCAATGATTTCAACGGAATTGTTGAACATGTCACCCGGGAACCGACGGGGCGGGGGCGTCGGCGTGTCTCAAACCGGATTTTTTGCGCTGATTTTTTGGTCTGGGGTTGAATCCCGGGTTTCAATCGGTTCGTCTTGGATCTGGGAGGGTGCCGGGAACAAGTCGGCATGCCTTTCTCCATCTTTGCCGTAAATGGGTGAAAGGGGTGGTGCGGGCGGTTTTTGAAGACGTTTTTCCATTGTGTTCCAATGGGTTGACCGGAACGGTTTTTTGATTGCCCTGTGACGGATTGTGTGGTTTAATTTATCCTGAAATGGGTGGGTGCCCCGTTGATATCGATAATAAAATGGAACAAGGATAGTCGATCCATGACCATCGTGAGAAATCGCCCCCGATTGTTGGCGGTACGCGCTGTGTTGGTTTGGCCAACAGTCGCCTTGCTCTGTTGCATGGGGGAGGCCCGTGGGGTGGAGGTTGCCCCGCGCATGACCGACCGGGAGATCATTCAGGAGCTCGCCACGATTCGGGCGGGTCAGGGTGCTTTGAACCAGCGCTTTGAGGATATGAATAAACGTTTGGATGACACAAACAAGCGTTTTGATGATGTCAATAGACGTTTTGATGATATGAATAAGCGTTTTGACGATGTGAACAAGAAGTTTGATGATGTGAACAAGAAGTTTGATGATGTGAACAAGAAGTTTGACGATGTCAATAAACGTCTTGAAGGTCTGACCCAGTTGATTCTGACATTGTTCGGATCGCTGTTGGGGATTATCCTCTCTTTTGTCGGTTTCATCTTCTGGGACCGGCGTACCATGATGAGACCCCTGGAAGAGCGCATGGCCCTGAACGCCCGGGAACTCCAAAGCAACCAGGAACGCCTACAGGAAAAATCCAATCTGTTGGATCAACTGTTGGGGGCCTTGCGGGAGTTGGCCAGGGATGATCCGAAACTGTCCGCGGTTTTGCGTCATTTCGCGCTTTTGTAGGGTTGACTGGAGAATGTCTTGGTCATAACGTGATGATTCTTTAGGTGTCCGGTTCTGGGAACAACAACAAACTTTTCTGGAAGATTGGATCATGAAAAAATTGGCATGGATGGTTCTCGCGATGGGGTTGGCATTACCTGGCAGCGCTTTTTCTTACGGTGCGATTGCCATTGATGATCAAATGGGTGACGTTGATCCGGCCTATGGATTCGCGATCGGCAGAGATTCCAAGCATGAGGCCAAGCGGGTGGCCATGAAATACTGCAAAGAGTATGGTGGCACCAATTGCAGAACCATCGTGTGGTTTGAAACCTGTGGTGCGGTGGCGGTTTCAAGGAAATATTACGGCTATGGATATGGCAGAACCAAGGGCAAGGCCATCGACGATGCCCTGGAGATGTGTCAGCACAAGCGTTGCCGGGTTGTCGCGGCGGAGTGTGAATAATCGTCGCCGGTCAGGGGACCGGCCGGCTTGGCTGCGCTTTCGTTTCAGATTGCTTGGGTTGCAGGTCATCATCCGACAAAGTCGCGCCGTTTGATCCCCAAGGTTGGAAATCGGGCTGCTTGCCTGTGGGGCGGCGCGTCTGTCGGAAGAAATTTATGACTTCAGGATTTTGTCGATCAGGACAAGCAGTTGTTTTTCATGGAAAGGCTTGAAAATCGTCTCCACAAATCCAAAAGCCTGGGCCAGTTCTAAGGCGGAATAGGAGGGCAAATAGTGGCCTCCTCCCGACATGGCGATGATTTTTTGTGTGTTGTTGGCTTTTAAAATGGCCTGGATGGTCTCGATGCCATCTTGTTCCGGCATGAGGATGTCACACAGGACCAGATCCCATGGTCCATCATCCGCCAACTGGCGCAGGGCCGATTGGCCACTGTTGGCCGCACCCACCTGAAAGCCCGCATCTCCCAACAGGGTGACCACCATTTGCAAAAATGCCTTGTCATCGTCGACTACCAGGATCTTGTTCATTTTTTCTCCAGAGTCGGGTTGGGGAAGTCGCTTTTTGAAATCAATTGACGTAACACCATGGCCAAATCATCGAACAGGATCGGTTTGCGCAGAAAAGCATCGAATCCCAATTGTTCCGCTTCCCGGGAAGAGGCGCTCGGATGGCCGGAAATCAGCACCACCGGCAGCGTCGGATGGATGGTGCGAATCTCCCGTAGCAGATCGGTTCCCAGGGTGCGGGGCATGATCAAATCGATGATTGCCAGATCGTACCGATCGGGCTGCTCCCGCAGTCGTTCCAGGGCTTCTTCCGGGTTGTTGACTCCGGTTACCTGACAGCCCAGTTCCATCAATTGCAACCGCACGATTTCCAACAAGGTGACCTCGTCGTCCACCAGCAGAATCCGCAGATTCAACGGCAGGGAAGGCTCACGGCAGGGGTGTTGCTGGAAAGAAGGCCGTTGTTCCGGCAACCGGGGCAGATAGACCCGGAAGGAAGAACCTTCCTTTTCCCGGCTCTGGACCTCCACGGCGCCGCCGATGGCCGTGACCAGTCCGTGAACCACCGACAATCCCAAACCGGTCCCCTTGCCCACGTCCTTGGTGGTGAAAAACGGATCGAAAATACGCGGTAGCAGTTCCGGTGCCATGCCGTGTCCGGTGTCATCCACCGTGAGCCGCACGTGGGGGCCTGGATTCAGGGGTAATGTGCCGATATTCTGTTTTTCCAGGAGAATCTCTTCCAGGGTGACGGTCAATTTTCCCGGGATTCCTTCCATGGCATGGGCGGCGTTGGTGCACAGGTTCATGAGGATTTGATTGATGTCGCCAGGATCGCCATGCACCAGGGCGGTGAGGGTGCGCAGGTGCGTGGTGGTCTCCACATTGGCGGGGATGACGGCCTGAAGGAATTTCATCACCTCCTTGACCAGGGGCGCCAACAGCAGGGGACGGTAGTGCCGCTCGGTTCGGCGACTGAAGGTCATGAGCTGAGACACCAGATCCCTGGCCCGCAGCCCGGCCTGATAAACCTCCTGCAAATCCGTATGGGGGCGCGTTTCCTTGGGCAGGTTTTTGAGCGCCATTTCGGTGTATCCCAGAATGACTCCAAGTATGTTGTTGAAATCATGAGCGATGCCTCCGGTCAGAGTGCCGATGGCCTCCATCTTCATCGCCTGCCTGAACTGGGCTTCCTGCCGCAGTTGTTGGGTGATGTCCCGATGGGAGGCCAGCACCAACGGGCGACCTTGCCATTGTACCCGGCAGGTGCTGACCTCCACATCATACAGGCTGCCGTTCCGGCGTCGATGCCGGGTGACGAAGGTGCTGCCCTCATGGCTGAGTTCCTGGAGCATGGGCAGGATTTCTTGTTCGTTCCAGCGGTCGTCCCAATCCCAGATATGCAGCGTGGTCATCTCCTCCTTGGAGTAGCCCAGCATTCTGGCAAAGGTGGCGTTGGCTTCACAGACCTGGCCATCGATTTCGATCACGCACAGTCCGTCCCGGGAACGCTCGAACAGGGTGCGCCGACGGGTCATCTCTTCCATCAGGGCCTGCTCGGCCAGACGCCGTTGGGTGATGTCGTAGTGGGATCCCCGGTACCCCAGCAGTTTGCCGGTCGCATCGAATACCGGTTTGCCCACATGTTCGATCCAGCGTTCCTGGCCGTCTTTGCCGCGGATGCGCACGCTTACGGGGGCGGGGAGCGTGGTGCTGGTGCCGGGACCCATGGATTTCCAGGACTCCAGGTCATCGGGGTGGATGAGGGTGGCCATCAGGTTGGGGTCGGCCATGAATTCGACCGGTGTATAACCCGACACCTCCTCGCAGGCCGGTGAAACGTAAAGATAACGACCCTCCGGGGCCAGCCAATACTCCCAGTTGGGAGAGTAGTCGGCCAGAATGCGGTATTTCTCTTCGCTGGTGGCCAGGGAGGTGGTGCGTTGTTCCACCAGTTGTTCGAGGCAGTAGCGCAAGCGGGCCAACTCCAGATGGATGCGCACCCGGGCAAGCACCTCGTCGATGTCGAAAGGTTTGGTGATGTAATCCGCCGCGCCGACGGCAAATCCTTTGATCTTTTCCTGGGCCGCATCCATCACGGTGACAAAAAGCACCGGAATGCGGTGGCCGATCGGGGTTGCCTTGATGCGGCGGCATACCTCGTAGCCATCCATTCCCGGCATCAGGACATCGAGCAGCACCAGATCCGGCGGGGTTGGGCCCAAGACCAGCTCGATGGCTTTGGCGCCGGAATTGGCCACCATGATGCGGTAATCATCCTGCAACACCTCCAACAGACTGTGGAGATTTTCCGGGATGTCATCCACCACCAGCAGGGTCGGCTGTTCTTCGGCGCGGGTGTGGCTCGCGGGCTCGAACACGATGGAATGCTGGCGATAACGCTGCAATTCGAGTTGGGTGCGAATCCGCAGATGCAGCAAGCCGGGATTGATGGGCTTGGTGACATAATCCGCCACTCCCAGCTTGACTCCCTGGGACTCGTCGGCGGCATCGGTCAGTGCCGAAACGAAAAGGACCGGAATCCGGGTGGTGGATGGATTGGCTTTCAGATGGGTCAGCACGCCATAACCATCCATGCCCGGCATGCGGATGTCCAGCAGAATCAGGTCCGGCTGGGGGTGGCGTTGCGCCAGTTCCAGGGCCTTCTCCCCGCAGGTGGCCGCGGAAATGGCATAGTCGTCTCGCAGGATGTGCATCAGGGCGTGCAGATTTTCATGCACGTCGTCCACGATGAGAATGCGGGGGCGAACTGTCACGATTGGGTTCATGCTTGGCTGACTCCGATGGTGTCATGGAAGCGTTTTCGCAAAGAATCCACCAAGACCAGGGCTTCGTCGATGGCGAATCGATCAACCTGGGTGGCGATGGCGAGCATTGTGGATGCCAGAGGGGTTCCGGCGGTTCCGGCGCGCAGTTCGGCCAGCAGGGGTTCCGCCGCCCCCAGATCAAAAAGCAGAACCTGGGACAACCGTTCCAGCCGCTCCGCGAGTTGCGCGGGATCCAGTGAAGGGGTGGGAGTGGGGGTGGGGGGTGTGGCCGGACCGGCGGAAAGGGTGTCGATCTCTTGCATCACCGCGTGCAGTTGGGCATCGAAGGCGGCGATGGTGGCCGGTTCCGGGGATTGTCCCTGTTTGAGCCGGGCGTCGATGTTGGTGATGGTGGCATACAAGGCTCTGGCGCCGATGTTGCCGGTGACTCCTTTGAGCGCATGGCAGAAATCCCGTGCCTTGGGGAGGTCCGGCTCCAGCAGCGATCGTTGCAGGGTCTGGGCGGCATTCGGATAGTGTTCGCGAAAGCGGCTCAACTGTTTGCGATAGGCCGCGACCTTGCCGCCAATGCGGCGGATTCCTTCACGTGCGTCGAGGGTGGTCAACGCCAGCAGTTCCGGATCCGGTTCCGGGGGTGCCACCGCCGGAAGAACCGGCAGCGGTGGTGTGGAGGAGGGATCGGTGGTGCGGGTCGGCGGGTGTATCCATCTGGCCAGAACGTCCATCAGGCGATCGGGCGCCACGGGTTTGGTCACGTGGTCGTTCATGCCCGCCGCCAGACTCTGTTCGGCGTCGTGGACCATGGCCAATGCCGTCATGGCGATGATCGGCAGGGTGGCGAATCGTTCGCCGCCTGGGGAGCGGGCCAGTGCGCGAATCTGACGCGCCGCCGCCAGTCCATCCAGGACCGGCATTTGGATATCCATCAGCACGGCATCGAATGGGTATCGTTGCACTAGGTCGACCGCTTCCTGGCCGTGGATCGCCTCGATCACCGTGATGCCCACGCTGCGTAGCAGTTCGTGGGCAAACTCCCGGTTGATGTCGTTGTCTTCCACCAGCAGCACCCGCGTTCCGACGCAATCCAGGCCGTTTTCAAACGGTCGCGCTCCGCCGGAAGGCAACAGATCCCCTTGTTTGTCCAACAGCCGGTCATGGCGCAGCACCGAAAGCATGGTGTCGAGCAGTGCGGAAGGGGAGACCGGCTTGATCAGAAAACCATCCACACCCGCCTGCTCCGCCAGACGCAGCACATCCCCACGACCGTAGGCGGTCACCATCACCACTTTCGGCTTGTGGGGGATCGATGGATCCCCATGGATGCGTCGGGTGGCCTCGTCGCCGTTCATGCCGGGCATGCGCCAGTCCATCAACACCAAGTCGCAGGGGAGGTTTCCCTGCTGGGTCAGGGTGGTCAGGGCTTCCCGCCCGTTGGCGGCCAGGGTGACATCAAGATGAAAAAATCGCAGCATTTCGGCCAGAATTTCCCGTGAGACCGCATTGTCATCCACTACCAGTACCCGCAATCCCCGCAGCAGCGGACCGGCCTGTTCCACCCGTTCGCGATTGCCCATCCGGGCCTGATCGGCGATGGGCATCTGTACCGTGAAACAGAGGGTGGTTCCCTGTCCCGGCTGGGAATCCTCCACCCAGATGCGTCCCCCCATCCGTTCCACCAGATTTTTGCTGATGGCCAGACCCAGTCCCGTCCCCCCGAAACGACGGGTGGTGGATTGGTCTGCCTGGGTGAATTTTTCAAACAGCCGGGCTTGCGCCTCGGGGGTCATGCCGATGCCGGAATCCCGTACGCAGATCATCAGGGTCAGGTCGGTTGCGGTGGTGCGCAGACAACGAAACGCCAGTTCCACCTCTCCCTGGGCGGTAAATTTCAACGCGTTGCCGCACAGATTGAGCAGAATCTGACCGAATCGCAGTGGATCCCCCATCAGGGTCGGGGGAATGGCCGCATCGTAACGGATCAGAAACTCGACCCCTTTGTGTTCCGCCTGATACCCGATGGAGTCGGTCAACTGTTCCAGCACCGCGTCGAGTCCGAAGGGGATGCACTCCAGTTCGAGTTTGCCCGCCTCGATTTTCGAGAAGTCGAGAATGTCGTTGATGATGCCCAACAGCGAATGGGCCGCGCTCTGGGTCTTGGCCAGATAGTTGTGCAAAGCCGGGGAGAGTTCCGGGGTCTTGAGGGCCAGATACACCATGCCGATGATCGCGTTCATGGGGGTGCGGATTTCGTGGCTCATGTTGGCCAGAAATTGGCTTTTGGCCTGATTGGCGGCTTCGGCCACCTCTTTGGCCTGTTGGGACTCCCGGGTGCGGATCTCCACGATGGATTCAAGATTGCGGTTGAGGTCATTCAACTCCCGCAACGACTCGAACAGCCGCGCCCGCCCCTCGTTGAACGCCTGGACCAGATCCCCCAGTTCATCCCGATAGGGATATTCCAGCTTGGCCACCGGGGTGTCGTTGGCCTGAAAGCGCCAGTTGGCCACGGCTTCGGCGATCCGGGTCACGGTGCCGGAAAGACGGAAACGAATGGTCCAGGAGATGATCAGCCACAGGCCCGTGGTGACGATCATGGAGTGCAGCAGCACCATCAGAAAGCTGTATTTGGTGCGATTCCACACCACCTCCCGGCTTGAATACAAAGTCAGATGGCCGATCAGGTGGCTTTCGCCCCGGGGGGAGTGATGCACCAGGGCAACGATGGAAGGGGGGCGCAAGCCGGAAAACAGGGAATCGGCCTCGGCCGTGGGATCGGGCAGGGTGCCATCGGTCACCTGGATCTCCTTTTGCACGGATTCGATGCGGATTCCGGTGACGATGGCGTTTTGTCGGACCCCTTGCGCCATGGAAATCAGTTGCGGGGCATCCAGTTCCCACATGGCCTCGGTGATGCCGGGTTGGACGGTCCGGCCCAACGAAACCAGATCCTGATCGATATCCCGGCTGACACTGAAATACTGAATGGCCAGTTGCGCCCCGGTCATGCCGAGGGCAAGCAGCAGATACCAGGGAAACATGGTATACAGCAGCCTTCTGGAGAGCGTTTGCTTGGCAAACATCGTCTTTCCTTCAAGCGGGTTGGACCGCCGGGGGCGGTGCGGATCGCGCCCCTGGGTCAACGGTGCGCGGTGGCGGATGGTGATGCCCCAGGCGGGTCATGGCCACCACCAGCGGGTATCCGGTTCGTCTGTGGCCGCGGGGAGGATCGGATTGTGCAGCCGAATCACCTCCCGTGGCGTGGTTTTCATCTGTTTGATCTCGTCGGCGTGGTGGTTTTCAAACAATTGACGAAACGAGCCATCCGCCAACGCGGCTTCGAGACCCTGTTGGATTTGTTGCGCCAGCGTGATGTTTTCCCGGTTGACCCAAAAGTAGACCGGATAGGGAAAATACAGGGCCTTGGTCTGTTCCAGGGCCAGTTGGGGAAAGGCGGTCTGGCGTTCGTCGAGTTCCCGTCGGGCTTCGTTCATGCCCCTGGGAAAGGCGTCGAAGCGGCCCGCGGCCAGCATGCCGAACAGGTTCTCATAGCGGGAGGAGGTCTCGACCACAAAACCATTGGCGTGCAGAACCGGCAGATCCGCCCATTGACGGTTGAGACCGAAGCTCAATTGTTCCCGCAGCGTCTGGGGATCCATTCCGGCGATGCGGGTTTGATCCTCGGCGCGGATCACGAAAACACGAAAGCCGACAATGCCGCGCAGAATGTCGATTTTGATGGGTCGCATCCGCGACTCCCGTTCTGCATTGGTTCCCAGGGCGATCACATCGATGGCGCCGGACTCCAGCAGATTGATTCCCCGGTTTTGGGTGATTTCTTCGGCATAGGGCATCAACTTGTATGGGGTGGGATGCGCGGCCTGCCCATGGGAGAGGGCCAGATCCAGCAATTTCCATCGATAGTGATAGATGGGGCCGACTGGAAAATAGCGGATGATCCGGGTTTGTGCCTCTGCGGGTCCGTCACAGCCCAGCATGAGCCAGACAACCCCCAGGAGCGCAGCGAATCGATGGGTGGCCCTGTGGTATTGTGGTGGGTCAGAGTTGTTGGATCGCAAACCACACGGAACCTGCCCCGGGTGCATGTTGTCGGTTCTCCTGGCTGTTGCGTTTCCGAGTGTGTCATGACCTTTGGTGTGCCGACTGCTGGCATGATCCGGTGCAACAGGCGGAAAATCAAGTCAAAACATTCCCGCTTGGCCGGAATGGGCCGGAAAACGAAAAAAGTCGCGGCGGGTCATGGTGGCGTTGCATTTTTTGGGTGTATGGCGTCGATGGGGTGTTGTTGCGAAAATGGACTTATAATAGAATAAGCTGTTGTTCATGTACACGAATTGTGGTATGATTACAAACAGGAAAACCGGTTGCAAAAGTTGGTGGGGAGGGGGGAGATGTCGAGTTGGATTTCCGTTGCCCGGAAGGTTGGGTTCGGAGTGCTGGTCTGTCTGGTTTGGGTGCTTTCCCATGCTGCGGGTCTGGCGGTCCAGGATATTGGGCATGCTGTGGTGACTCCTGGGGAGGGTGTCGGCAATAAAGACAATCATAATACATTCGGTGATCATAAAAGGGTCGTGGACATCGGCATCCAACCCTTATGGTTGCCCATCGGCATCATCACGGAAGTGATGAAGCGGGATGGCATTCTGCAAGAGGCGTTGCAGCGATCCGGGGCCTCGGTGCGGTTTCATCCCTTTTTGAAGGGATCGGATCTCAACCTGCAACTCCGGGACGGCAAGCTGGAAGGCGGGTTCGGGGGGGATATGCCCACCATCACCGCCTGCGTATCGGATCAGGTGCGGGTGGTGGCGCTGGCGGATCTGTATTTCAGCGCCATTGTCGCACGTCGTTCCCTGTTGTTGACCGATTTGCGCGGTCGTCGCATCGGATATGCTTTTGGTTCCAACGCGCATCACGCGTTGCTGACCGCATTGGCGGCGGTCGGGTTGTCCGAGGCGGAAGTCACTCTCGTTCCCATGGAGGTGAACGCCATGCCCCTGGCTTTGGAGCAGGGAAGCATCGACGCCTTCAGCGCCTGGGAACCCACCCCCACTTTGGCCACATCCCGGTATGGGCACAAGATCATCCATCGGGTGCTTTCTTCCGGTTATCTCTATTTTACCCGCGATTTTTCCGAACAGCATCCCGACCGGGTCTCCGAGTTGGTGGCCTCCGAGGCCAGGGCACTCAACTGGTTGGAACGGTCGGAGGATCATCTGGCCCGGGCGGTTGGCTGGTGGGAAGAGGCGGCTGGCAGCATGGGCATGCGTGATGTCGAATCGTTTCGTCATGAGATCATCCGTCTGGTCCACAGCAGCTTGCGGCATTTGTGGATCATGCCGGTGATCCCCTTGGAGGATTTGATGGAAGAGGGGCGCATCGGGCGGGCCGCCCGTTTTCTGAGAAGCATCGGCAAGGTGCCGCCGGGGCTGGGCTGGGAGACGGTCCGTTCCTGTTTCCGTCGGGATGTGGGGGAAGCGATTCTGGCCGCGCCCATTCCCAATCGGTTGGATGTGTTCTCGGGCGTGGAGCCGGTTGAGTGACCGCCTTTGCTCCCGGTACCCCCCGGCAAGAGGTGGCGGTGGTCTCCCGGAGATGGAACTTGAGCACCCGGCTGATCGTCTGGTCCAGTCTGCTGTTTTTGGTGATTCTGGGTTGTATCGTCTATGGCATCATCCGGGGTGTGCCTTACACCCGGTTCGATGGGCGCATGGGTCAGTTGCGCTCGGAGATGTTTCGGCAATTGAGTCTGATCGCCAATCTGCACAAAGAGCAGATTGAAAGTTGGTTGGGGGACAAACAGAAGGATTTACGGATCTTCGCCCGTATCTCTTCGTTGTCGGCGTCGCTTTCCCTGCCGAGTTCGGCTGAGAGGGATGAACGCGTTCGCGACGCGTTGCGGGAGATCGCCCACATCTATCCGGAATTCGACTATGTGGAACTGTTCGATCTGGTCAGCCAGACGGTTTTGTCGAGTCGGGACAGCGGGCAGCGACCCTTTGAACACGATGAGTTCCTGAAACGGGCGCGTTTGTCGGGCAAGGGTTATCTGGGCAAGGCGCGGATGCAGGCCGGGATGCAATGGCCGGTTTTCCGCATCGGCCATCCGGTGTTCGACAGCGCCGGGCGGGAGGTGGCCATGCTGGTGGTGGCGCTCAACCCGAACAGCCTGCTCAAGCAGTTGCTGGATACCGGCGAAAGCCTCGGAGAGAGCGGCGAGGTGGTGCTGATCAACGAGGACGGATTCATCATCAACACGGCCCGATATGCGTTGCCGGACGGCACGCGCCCCCTGCCGTTGCAACATCGTCTGACCTCCATTCCCGCCCGGTTGTCATCCAGCGGACACGAAGGCCTCATCGAGGCTTTGGACTACCGCGACGTGCCGGTGGTGGGCGCGTTTCGCCACATCCGGATGAGTCCCGAATGGGGCCTGGGCCTAGTGGTCAAGATCGATCAACAAGAGCTGTTCGCGCCGCTGCGACGGGAGATTGTCACCATCTTGGGGATGAGTCTGACCGCATTTGTGCTGCTGGTGCTGTTGATCGGTTTCACCATCCGCAAACAGACCGGACTGCTGAAAATTCTGGGTGACACCGCCGCCCGTCTTTCCGATCAGGATCTTTCCATTCGTTCCGGGATCCGGGGACAAGATGAAGTCGGCGTGCTGGGCAGCGCCTTCGACCACATGGCCGACCGGTTGCAATCCCTGGTGGTGGATCTCCGACTCAGAGTTTTGGAGCATCAGCACACCTTGCAGGATCTGGCGCAAACCAACGAAGAGTTGCGGCAGTTCACCTATATCATTTCTCATGATTTGCGTTCTCCGTTGCTCAGCATCCAGGGGTTCACGGAAGAGTTGCAGATGGACCTGGATGAACTGAACATCCTCATGACCCTGATTCCCGACACCTTGGAAGGGTGGAAGCCGGAACAGGCCCATGAACTGTTGCAGACCCGCATTCCGGAGGATTTGCGTTACATCCGGGCCTCCATCCACAAGATGGATGGTTTGATCAACGCCATTTTGCACCTGTCCCGGCTGGGTCGGATCATCTTGCGCGCCGAGCGGTTGAACATGCGTCAGTTGGTGGAAGAGAACATTCAGGCCTTGGGTTTTACGATCCAGGAGGCGGGAGTGACCATGCTGGTGGGGAGTCTGCCGGATCTGGTGTGCGACCGGACCGCCATGGAGCAGATTCTGGGCAATTTGCTTGCCAACGCGATCAAGTATCTCGACCCTCAGCGGCCTGGAACCGTCGAAGTGCGGGGAGCGGCGGATGAAGAGTCCGGGCGCTATACGTTGCAGGTGATCGACAACGGTCGGGGCATCGCGTCCGGGGATCTTGAGAAGATTTTTATTTTGTTCCAGAGAGTGGGGCGTCAGGACACCCAGGGAGAGGGTATGGGACTGGCGTATGTGCGCACGCTGGTGAGGCGTCTGGGAGGGGGAATCGTGTGCGACTCTACCTTGGGGCAGGGGACGACCTTCACCGTGACTCTGCCGACAGTGCCGCCCCCAACGGCCGATCTTTAAAGAACGAGGAGGAGAGTGGATATGCAGGCAACCCAATCGGTCACGATTGTCATGGTGGAAGACGAGGATGCCCATGCCATCCTGATCGAACGCAATTTGCGTCGGTGCGGCATCACCAATCCCATTGTCCGACTGTCCAACGGACGGGAAGCCATCGACTATCTGTTGAACAAGGGACAGTACGCGGGCCGGCAACGTCCGCTGCATCTGCTGGTGCTGCTGGATCTGAACATGCCGGAAGTCGATGGTTACCAGGTGGTGCGGGAGATGAAGGCGGACGAGAAGTGCCGGGTGATTCCGGTGGTGATCCTGACCACCACCGACGATCCCCAGGAGGTGCAGCGTTGTTATGATCTGGGCTGCAACAATTTCATCACCAAACCGGTCAACCCGCTGGATTTCGCCAAGACCATCCAGAACATGGGGTTGTTGATCAACATCATGTCCTTTCCCAGTTGTTCGTGATGACTGCCTCATTGCACCCTGAAAAGCCCCGCATTCTTTATATGGAGGATGACGCGGCATTGGCGGAACTGGTCTTGCGTCGTTTGCAACGGCACGGGTTCGCGGTGGAGACGGCCCCGGATGGGGTGGCCGGATTGGAAAAATTGTCCCGGTCGCCCTGTGACGTGGTGGTGGTGGATTACAAAATGCCCCATCTGGATGGCTTGGCCGTCTTGAAACGGATGCTGGATGAACAGGCCACGCCTTCGGTGATCATGGTGTCGGGGTTCGGCAGCATGGAAATTGCCCTGGAGGCCATGCGGCTGGGGGCGGTCGATTATGTGGTCAAGGAGACGGGAGGCAACTATCCGGCTTTGCTGGCGGGGGCCATCGATCGGGTTTTGGAGAAGCAGCGGCTGATCCAGGGAAAACGGGAGGCGGAGGCGGCGCTGAAGGAGAGCGAATTGCGTTTCCGCGCCATCACCGATTCGGCCAGCGAGGCCATCGTTTCGACGGATGCCGCCGGGTGTTGCGTCTCCTGGAACTCCGGGGCCGCGTCGATTTTTGGTTATCGGGAGCATGAAATCCTCGGATTGCCCGTGACGCTGTTGATGGCGCCACAGGATCAGGAGCGACACCGCAACGCCTTGCAACGGGTCAACGAGACCGGAATCCTGCATCATGCCGGACGGCTGCTGGAGTTGACCGCCATGCGCAAGAACGGGGAATTGTTTCCTTTGGAACTTTCCTTGTCTTCCTGGGTGGTCAACGGGAAACGTTTTTTTTCGGCGGTGGGTCGGGAGATCAGCGCCCGCAAGCAGGCGGAACAACAGACCCGGCGTCTGCTTCAGACCCAGATTCTCATCAACAAGCTGTTGCAATCGGCTACAGCCCAGCATACTTTGACCCGACAGCTTGAAATCGCCCTGGATCTGATCCTGTCGGAAAGTTGGCTGCCCACCTTGGCCAAAGGGATGATTTTTCTGTATGACGAAACGCAGGATGGTTTGGTGCTGGCCGTTGAACGGGGTCTGTCCCGGTCGATGGGGATGGAGTGCGTTCAGGTTCCCAGGGATTGGTGTTTGTGCGGACAGGTGTTTGCGGATCGGAAGCTGCGTTTGATCACCTTTTCGGACCAGGAGCCTGCCCACGTTTGCACGGGAATGACCTCCTGCGGTCTGTATTGCGCGCCCATCGTTTCCGGGGAGCGGGTGCTGGGGGTGATGAACCTCTTGTTGCCGGCGGGACATGTCGGGGACGCCGAGGAGGCGGAACTGTTGCAGGCCATTGTCAATACCCTTTCCGGCATCATCGAACGCGGACAACTGGATGCCAGACTGCAACAGGCCATCGCCAACGCGGACAAGGCCAATGCCGAGAAAAGTCGTTTTCTGGCGGCCATGAGCCATGAAATCCGTACCCCCATGAATGCCATTCTCGGCATGGGGGAGATGTTGGCAGAAAGCCCCCTCAATGACAGTCAGCAGCGTTTTGTTCAGATCATCCATCATGCCGGACAAGGACTGTTGGCCTTGATCAACGATATCCTGGATCTGTCGAAGGTGGAAGCCGGACAACTGGAACTGGAGACCATCCCCTTCGAGCCGGAGGCCATGATGGAGACCCTGGTGGAGATGCTTCAGCCCAAGGCCTCCAGCCAGGAGACGGAAATTGCGTTGCAGATCGATCCTTACATTCCGAAGCGTCTGATCGGTGATTCGCAAAGGCTTCAGCAGATTCTGCTCAATCTGCTTTCCAACGCGGTCAAATTCACCCCCCGAGGCCGGGTGGTGCTGTCGATGGTCCGGATCGGGGAGGGGGAGAACCCGGGGGGGAAGGAGGGAGAGCAACACCGGTTGCGTTTTTCGGTCGCCGATACCGGCATGGGGATTCCGCTGGATCGGCAACAGAAGATTTTTCAACCGTTCATTCAGGTGGATACCTCCACGTCGCGCCGTTTCGGGGGCACTGGACTGGGGCTGTCCATTTGTCACAAACTGGTGGAACGGATGGCGGGTTCCATCTGGCTGGAAAGCCAACCCGGCCAGGGGAGTACCTTCCATGTGGAACTGTCGTTTTCCCAGGCTCCGACCGTCGAGTCGCGGCATGTGGATTCCGGCCAACCCGACCTCCTGATCGCTGAGCGGAAAGAGAGCGGTTTGTCCATTCTGATGGCGGACGATGCGGAAGAGAATGGTTTTTTGATCGATGCCTATCTTGAAAAGACTCCGCATTGTCTGACCCTCGTGGAGGATGGGGTGCAGGCCTTGCAGAAATTTAAGGAGGGGACTTTCGATTTGGTCTTGATGGATATGCATATGCCGGGTATGGATGGATATCAGGCGACCCGCGCCATCCGGGCATGGGAGGCCAGCCATGATCGTGTCCCGATTCCGATTTTGGCCTTGACCGCCAGCGCCATGTGGGAAGACATTGCCGTCACCCGGGCGGCGGGATGCACGTTGCATCTGTCCAAACCCATCAGCAAGAAACTGCTGCTGGAAACCTTGAGCCGTTTCGTTTGAATCGGTTCCCGCACCAATCGCCGGATGCGATCCGGATGTTAACCAGGCACGTCAGCAGAAGACCCATGGAACCGGGGTGAATGGCTTGGCCCGCGCCCCATAACGATTTGATTGGGTGGCTATGGAACCAGTAGTCCAGGCAGTGTCCGATGAACCGTCGGCCTCCGAGACCCTGTTGCAACGGGAAATCGCCTCACGCAGATGCGCTGAGGAGGAACGGGATCGTTTTTTTGCGCTTTCTCCCGACTTGTATTGCATCATCGGTGCGGATGGCTTTTTGCTGCGGGTCAACGCGGCTTTGGCCTCGGCTCTGGGATACACCCTCGATGCAATGTCCCGGACCGCTTTCGATCGGTATCTTCATCCCGATGATCTGGAATCCACCCGACAGGAGATTGATAGAGTTTTATGCGGTGGCATCACCCGCAATTTCCAGGTGAGATTGGTGCATCGGAACGGGGAGTTTTTGTGGACCGATTGGACAGCGGTGGGCGATGGGCAGGTGCTGTTCGCCTCGGGTCGGGATGTGACCGAAAAACGGCGGATGGAACAGAATCTGCTGGAAAATGAACGGTGGTTGCGGATCCTGTTCGAGAAAAGTCCCCTGGGGGTGGCGCTGGTCCACGCGGCCACCGGTCGTTTTGTGCGGGTCAATCGGCGCTATGCGGAATTGGTGGGCTATTCCCGGGAGGAGATGGTCAACACAAGTGCCAGGGAACTGACCCACCCCGACGACTTGAGCATGGATCTGGCCGCGTTGGAAGGGCTTTTGTCCGGGGGTGTTCCCGAATACACCTTGAGAAAACGGTGCATCCGCAAGGATGGAACGGTCATTTGGGTCAACCTGACCGTTTCGGCGGCTTGGCAGCCCGGTGAACCTCCCGAGCATTACATCGCCATCGTCGAAGAGACCACGGCCCGTCTCCAGGCCGAAGAGGCGGTCAACAAACAAAAGATTTTTATCGAGGCGGTTCTGGAAAACATTCAGGATGGTGTCGTGGCCTGCAACGAACAGGGGATGCTCTCTTTCTTCAATCAAGCCAGCCGGGATTTCCACGGCAAACGGGAGCAGAATCTGCCTCCCGAGCAGTGGAGCCGTCATTACGATCTGTATCGCCCGGATGGCGTGACCCTCCTGCCAATCGAGGAAATTCCTTTGTACCGGGCCTTTTCCGGCCAGAGCGTGCTGGAGCAGGAGCTTGTGGTCGCTCCGGAAAACGGTACCAGACGTACCCTGTTGGCGACCGGTCGGGCCATATGCGACGCTGCGGGAAACAAGCTGGGGGCCGTGGTCTCCATGCACGACATCACCATGCAAAAACGCACGGAAGACGCGCTCAGGCTCAGTGAATCCCGTTTTCGCGGCGCCTTCGAGACCGCGGCCCATGGTATGGTGCTGGCCTCCCCCGAGGGGCGGTTTCTCAAGGTCAATCCGGCGTTTTGCGCCATCATCGGCTATGACGAGGAGGCGTTGCTGGCCATCGATTTTCAGAGCATCACCCATCCGGATGATCTGGAAGCGGACCTGGCTTTCGTGCGTCAATTGCTGGCGGGCAATCTGGACACCTTCCAGATGGAGAAGCGCTATATCCATCGTGACGGCCATCTTGTCTGGGTCGTGTTGAGCGTCTCCATGGTGCGGGATTTTCAGGATCAACCGGTACACTTTGTCGCGCATATTCTGGACATCTCCGACCGCAAGCGGGCGGAAACCGGATTCCTGACCGCCAACCGACAGTTGGAAATGCAGGTGGCCTGCATCAATCGCATCCAGAGCCTGTTCATCGGGGAGTCCCATCCCGACGCCCTGTTCGACACCCTGCTCATGGAAGTCCTGCGATTGACCGACAGTCGTTACGGCTTCGTGGCCGAAGCCAAAATCAACGCGCAAGGCCATGTCTATCTTCAGACTTTGGCCATCTCCAACATCGCCTGGGATGACGCCTCCAGGGCTTATTACGAGGCCCACGCTCCGACCGGATTTCATTTCACCCGAATGCACGGTCTGTACGCCGCGCCCTATTTGAGCGGCATGCCCGTGATCGCCAACGATCCGGCCCACGATCCCAGGAGCTGCGGTTTGCCGGAGGGGCATCCTCCCTTGCAGGCTTTTTTGGGTGTGCCCATCAAAAGACAGGAGGAGATCGTGGGGGTGCTGGGCGTGGCCAACCGTCCGGCTGGTTACGATGAGGGGGTGGTCTCCTTTCTGGAGCCGGTGGTCACCACCTGTGCCCAGATGATCGAAGGTTATCGCAATCGTTTGGCCAAACGGGAAACCGAGGCGCTGTTGCGCAACAATGAACGGAAGTTGCGGGAGTCCTTTTTGTATGCCCGCAGTCTGATCGAAGCCAGCCTCGATCCGCTGGTGACCATCAGCGCCGATGGCAAGATCATGGATGTCAACCGGGCCACGGAAGAGGTGACCCAGAAAAAGCGCGAAGAGTTGATCGGTACCGATTTTTCCGATTGTTTCACCGATCCGGAGCAGGCCCGGGCCGGGTATCAGCGTGTCTGGCAGCAAGGGACGGTACGGGATTATCCTCTGGCGCTCAAGCCGCAAGGGGGCGGTCAGCCGGTGGATGTGTTGTACAACGCCGCCTTGTATCGCAATGAACAGGGGGAGGCGCAGGGCATTTTCGCCGCGGCCCGGGACATCACCCAGCGCAAGCAGGCGGAAATCGCCATGCAACAGGCCAAGGCTCAGGCCGAAAAGGCCGCTCAGGTCAAAGGCGAATTCCTGGCCGCCATGAGTCATGAAATCCGCACCCCCATGAACGTGGTGCTGGGCATGTCGGAAATGTTGCTGGAAACCGATCTCAATGCCACCCAGCGTCGTTTTGCCCAGATCATGCACCATTCGGGTCGGGCCTTGATGGGGGTGATCAACGATGTTTTGGATTTCTCCCGCATCGAGGCCGGGCGGGTCACTTTGGTGGAAATGCCGTTTTCGCCCCGTCAGGTGCTGGAAGAGACCGCCCGGTTGATGCAAATCGCCGCCGAGGAGAAGGGATTGATCCTGGAAGCGATGGTATCTGCGGATATTCCGGAGGCGATCCTGGGGGATGATGGACGGTTGCGTCAGGTGTTGATCAATCTGTTGGGCAACGCCATCAAATTCACCCATGAGGGCCGGGTGGATGTGCGGCTGACATGCCATGAGGAAAAATCCGACAGCCTGATGTTCCAGGTGATCGATACCGGCATCGGCATCGCCGAGGAAAAGATCAGCCACATTTTTGAACAGTTCACCCAGGCTGACGCGGGCATCAACCGACGATACGGAGGGACCGGACTGGGATTGTCCATCTCGCGGCGTCTGGTGGCGTTGATGGGGGGCAACATCGGGGTGGAGAGCCGGGTGGGTCGGGGAAGCCGGTTCTTCTTTGATCTGCCCATACGTCTGGCGGCTGCATCATCTTTGCGGGTCGCGCCTTTGGAGCGGGCGACGACCGGACAGACCCGTGGCCTGCGCATTCTGCTGGCCGAAGACGTGGAAGAGAACCGGATCCTGTTTGAAGCCTATCTGATGCCGACTCCGCACAGCGTGGTTTTGGTCAACGATGGGGTGGAAGCGGTGACATGGGTTCAGAAGGAGCGGTTCGATGTGGTGATCATGGATGTGCAGATGCCCAATATGGACGGCTACACCGCCACCCGCATCATTCGGCAATGGGAACGGGAGATGAACCGTCCCCCGGTGCCGATCGTCGCCCTATCGGCCCACGCCATGGAAGGGGAACGGGCGCGCAGCCGGGAGGCGGGATGCACGTTGTACCTGTCCAAACCCATCAAGAAACAGGCCTTGCTGGAGACGCTCCGGCAGATCGCCGATCAGGATTGGCCCCGTTCCTGAACTCCCCCTTGTTGTTTCCTTTCCCGAATGGCTTCCCTATTTCCCGAACCAGGAGTGCAACCAGAATTGCACACTGCGGGTGCTGGCCTCCAACACCAGGTTGACCGGCGCCAACACCTCTTCCCATTGTCGGAGGGATTTGTGAAAACGCTCCCGTTTTTTGGTCAGCATCGCCTGTTCCGGCTCGGACAGGGAGGTGCCCGGCAACACGGGAGCCACAATGATTTTCACCCGTTCCTTGTCGGGGGTCTCCACCGACGAAAAGGCGCCAAAAAGCGTGCAGGGTCGTTCTTCTCCGGTGCGGGTGCAATGGCCATCCCCGCTGGGTGAGCGACAGGGAATGGTCACCAGTTGCACCGGGGGTGGAAACTGTTCATGCGTTTCCACGATGCCGAATTCGGCGGTATAGCAACACCACTCCTGCACATCCCGCATCTCCCGCACCGGGATTTGAGTGGCTTGGTATTTTTCTTCTTTGCCATCCGGTTCCCCCGGGCCATTCGGGCCATCCGGTTCATCCGGGCGCAGCCCCATGAGTCGCATCAAGCGTTGCGGCACGGTTTTTTTCAGGGCGGGACGTTTTCTGCCCTGATCATCGGTTGTGGATTCAAACAGATCCTGGTGGAGCATTGTCGATTATTCTTCCTTTTTTCCTGCGCGCAGAAGGACATTCCGCGCCTTGTCCGAACCCATGTAGACCACCAGAATCCGTACCGGCTCCTGACCCCGATTGGTGCCCCGATGCCACTGGTCCATGGCCTCGACCATGGCTGTCCCGGCGCCGAAGGTGCGTGTGCCCCGTTCCCCATAATCCACGGTCACTTCCCCGGATAGAATATAGGCATACATGGGGACGCCATGTTTGTGCCATCCGGTCTCCTCGCCGGGCGTGATGGTGACAATGGTGGAACTGACTTGCAAAGGGGAGCCGTCGGGATAACGGAGTGGCTCGTCCAGCACGGTTTTGGAGGTGTCGAGCAGAGGCTGGACTTTCTGGTAGGGGGAGTCCGCATGGGCTGTGAAAAACGGAGCCACCCAGAGACCAGCGATCACCAGTGCGGCGTGAAGGTGCTTCATTGCGATTTCTCCTGGAGGTTTATGCGATACCCGCCACAGGAATTATAGACCGAGGGAGGGGTGGGACGAAAGCCCGGAAGATGGAAGGGAGCTGTCATTCCCGTCTTTGGCCGGGGGCTGTCGCTTTTCGAGTTTGTCAACGGGGATGTTTTGGGTGGGGCGGGAGTTGGCCGGGTGCGGCGCGTGGGGCCGGATGGTTTTTTGGCCATGCACCCTTTGCGCAAGCGGTGCATGGCCAAGATGGCGATCCTGCTCCTTGGAAAGAAACGTGGCTGGATCCGCACTGTTATCGATGAACGGGTGTTGGTCTGGCCGAAACCGGGGGTGCTGGTGGTTATTCCCCTTTCCAGAACCGGGGGAAAAAGAGAATCAAGACCGTGAAGAGTTCCAAACGTCCCGCGATCATGGTAACGGTCAGCAGCAATTTGCCCGCGTCGGGAATGAAGGCATAATTTTCCACGGGGCCGACTTTGGCGATGCCCGGACCCACGTTGGCGATGCAGGCCAGAGAGGCGGAAAAAGCGGTGGTGAAATCGAGTCCCACAGCGGTCAGCACGATCACGGACAGCAGCATCACGAATAAAAAGACCACGATCATGATCAAACTGCCTTCCATCACCTCCGGGGGGATGATCACGCCCGCGTATTTGGGTCGGGTGATGCGACGGGGTGCCATCAAACGATCCAGAATGGCCAGGAACAACTCCCAGACCATCACCAGACGTACCACTTTGATGCCTCCGGCGGTGGAACCGGCCATGCCGCCAATCACCATCAGATTCAGAAGAATCACCTGCAGAAACAGCGGCCACTTGGCGAAGTCGTCGTTGGCGAATCCGGTGGTGGTCAGAATCGACACCACATTGAAAAAGGCATGTCGCATGGCCAATTCCAGACCTTTTTCCTGCGCCACCATCAGCACGAACCCGGTGAACACGGAGACGATCACGGTGATGCCGAAATAGGTGAGCAGTTCCGGATCCTTGAAGATTCCCCAATCACGCCTCATGAACAGGCGGTAGTGCAGCAGAAAATTGGCCCCGGCCACGAACATGAAAAAGACGCACCACCATTGCGCGGCGGGTGAAAAGGCGGCCAGACTGGCGTTGCGGGTGGAATAGCCACCTGTGGCCATGGTGGTGAAGGCGTGATCGGTCGCCTCCAGAACATCCATGCCCGATCCCATGAAGGCCAGAATGTTGGCAAGGGTGATCCCGGCGTACAGGACCCACAGAATCCGTGCGGTGGTGGCCACCCGGGGCACCAGGCGATCCTTGGTGGGACCGGGGACTTCGGCTTTCATGATTTCCATGCCGCCAATCCCCAGAAAAGGCAGAATCGCGATGGCCAGCAGCAAAATACCCATGCCACCCAGCCATTGGATTTCCGAACGCCAGAACAATTGACTCTTGGGCAGGATCTCCACATCCGTGAGGATCGAAGCCCCGGTGGTCGTGAATCCGGAGGCGGTCTCGAACCAGGAGTCGATCCATCCCATCCAGCCCCCGTAAACAAAGGGCAAACCGGCCAGGACTGTCGCCATGGCCCAACCCAGTCCCACAATCAGGATGCCATCTCTGGCGCGGAGTTCCGTTTTGGCGGATTGGGTCTTGAAATACAGCACGCCACCCAACGTCCCCCCGGTCAGCATGGAACCGATGAATGGACCGGGATTTTCTCCCAGGATCAACGCGACGGCCAAGGCGGCGCTCTGACAAACCGCCAGCAGGATGGCCAGCAGGGATAATACACGCAGATTCATCACAAGATTCATGGCTTAGTGCTCCGCAAGAACCAGTTGACGAATTTTGCGCTTGATTTTGCTTTGTCTGCTGCTGACCAGGAGAATCTGATCCTCGGTTTGGAATGTCGTGTTGCCGTCGGGGAGCAGCAATTGTCCCCCGCGGACCAAAGCGGCCACAATGACCCCTTTTGGCATGTTGGCCTCCCGCAGAATTTTGCCTACCAGGGGGGCGTCAGCGGTCAACCGGATCAACACGGCCTCCAGTTTTCCGCCCAGCATCAATTGCGCTTCCTGCACATCACAGGGCCGCAACAACCCCATGATCTGGCCGATGGCGGTAAAATTGGGATGGACCGCCGCATCGATGCCCATGAACGCCGACAGCGCGATATAGCCTTCATTGTCGAACATGGTGATCGATCGCCCGGATCCAAGACGCCGTGCCAGAACCGAGGACATGAAATTGATCTCCTGGTTCCCGGTCAGGGCAATGTAGGTCGTGGAAGGGGTGACCAACTCCTGCAACAACACGGGATCGGTCACATCCCCGTGCAGAATGCGTGTGCGGGAGAGTCGCGCCACCAGTACTTCGCAGCGTTGACTGTCTTTTTCGACGATGGTGGGTTTGAACCCCTCCTGTTCCAGTTTCATGGCCAGATGCAGCGCCATGCGTCCACCGCCGCCGATCAAATGCCGGGTTTTGTGCATCTGTTGATGATTGTGTTCCAATCCCATGAACGCAAACGCGGAGGAGAGTTCCCGTCCCGCCAGAAGAGGCAGATAGAGTCGATCCCGGGGTTGGAAAACAAAGTCACCATCGGGAATGAGGGTCTCGTTTTCGCGTTCCACCGCCGCTACCAGGGTACGGTTTTCCTGGGTTTTGTCGATCTCTTTTAACTGTTTGCCGATCAGGGGACTGTCTTCTTGCAAGCGGAATCCAGCGATATGGATGCGTCCTTCCAGAAAAGAGGTCACCTCAAAGGCCAGGGGGATTTCCAACAGATCCATCACCAGATTGATGGCATTGCGCTCCGGGGTGATCAGGATGGCCCGATCCAGTTGCGAACCGTTCCAGATGTGGGTGTTGGTGGTGAACTGTTCATCCCGTACCCAAATGGCCGCCTTAGCTTTGGGCGCCAGGGAGTGCAGACCCAGAGCCGTGACAATGTTGCGGGTGTCGGAGTGGGTGACCGACATCACCAGATCGGCGGAATGAATGTGAGCCTCCTGCAAAATGGCCAAATCACTCACATCCCCTTGCAAGGCGCGGACATCCACATGGGTGAGCAATTGGGAAATGGCCTCGGGATTGGGATCCACGACATGAATGTCGTGTCCCTCCTCGACCAGATATTTTGCCAGGATTTCGCCGATCGGCGTGATCCCAATAATGATTATATTCATTATTTTTCTTTCTCGGGTTTGTATTTTAGAACAGGAAATCAACACACATTTGAATAGTATAAATGGTTCTATGTCAGGATTGTGTCATGAGTATCCCGTTTTTCGTCAATTTCTTATTAAGATTCCTGAATTAATGTCGCTCCGGTGGCGGATTGGTTGCTCGGGTTGATCATCGGATTCATCAAAGGATGATGAGCTATCGATTTTATTTGTGATTATATGTGTGTATTCACGGACGGAAATGGCGTGTGGTTTGCGATGATGTGGCGTAATCAGATTATTTTAGTTGTATTTTTGTGCCGGTATGTATCGGCACAAGAGCCTGGAATCGGAGCGGGGTGGGAAGGTGGTGCCGTCGTGGCAGGGGGCTTTTCCACCCGGTCAACGTGAATGGACCTGAGTGAAAAAGACCCCTGCCAGAGGGATTCCGGTCAGTGGCGGTCGGGACGGGGGGCGATGAAATACAGGCTGGAGCCGTTTTGTTTCATGACGCCGGCCCGGTATTCCACCTGTTCATCGTATCCAAAGAACAGGTCCACCCGTCCAGGTCCACGGATGGCTCCGCCGGTATCCTGGTTGACCACAAAGCGCACTTCCGGTCGCCAACTGGCCACGGTTTTGCCATCCGGGGCCAGTTCGGGAATCGTGGTGGAGATGATGGCCGGCGCTCCCTTGGGAAACAGCCGATGATCGGTGGCAATCGAGCGATCCTTGGTCAAGGGCACATTGATGTTGCCCACCGATTCTCCCGACAGCTTGCGGAAGAAGACATACGACGGATTGGCGAAGAAGAGTCGTTGGTTTTCGCGGGGGTTGTCCACCAGCCATTGACGCAGGCGGGGCATGGTCATCTCTTCGTGGGGGATTTTGCCTTCGCTGATGAGAATTCTGCCGATTGCTGTATAGGTGCGACCATTAGTGCCGTCATAGCCGATGCGCATGAGTTCGCCGGTATCCAGTTTGACCCGCCCGGATCCCTGAATGTGCAGGAAAAACGCATCGATGGGATTGTCCACCCACACCAGTTCCAATCCACGATTGGCCAGCTTGGCGGAAAGCTTTTTGGAATCGGTTTTTGAAAGGAACCGTTCATCGATTTGGCTGCGGGTGAAATAGCGTTCACGCTTGCCATTGACCAGTCGATACCCTCCCTTGTTGCCGGCATCCAGCAGGTCCGGGGGACGCCGGTAGATGGGATAGAAGTATCGTTTGGAGCGGGTGAAGGAGCCATGCAACAGCGGTTCGTAATAGCCGGTCACCAATACATTCTTCTTGGAATTACCCCCCACGGAGCGGAACAGGCGGAACCGTTGTTGCAGCTCTTTTTTCAGGCGGGCCGGATCGTTGCTACGCGCCAGTTCCGCCAGTTCGGTGCAGGCCCGGGCCATCTGCGCGGCGGAAACCGTATAGCCGGCGAACGAGAAACGCTTGTCGGCGGGAATACGACGGTAATAAATCGAACTTTGGGTCAGGGCGTCGGCCCAGGTGTTGAGTTGTCTGTCCTGAAACAGACTCGGAGAAATCTCCGACCAGGAGACGGACTCCAGACTGGCATCGGAGAATCTTTCGCCATCTTCCACGATTTCTGGCGCTTTGGGCGGTTCCGCGATTTCCGGCAGAGGTTTGGCCTGACATCCGGCCAGCACAATCAACAGGAGAATCGGCAACCAACGCATGTAACGCATCCAGGCATCCCCTCTCATGCGTAGCCAATTGGCTGATACAGGGAATGCCTTTATGCGTGCGCTCTGCAAGGAATTCATCATGACACCTGATTGAACGGTCGTTTTTGCATTCTTGAATGGAAACTTTGCCTGCACGACCCGTGGTTGACCTGTGTGTAAAGAGGCGAATTTTATGGTTGCTGGATCCCGGTTGGATGCCGGCACAAAAAAGACCACCTTGAAAGTGGTCTTAAGGGCTTCATTCTTATGGTGAATCTGGTGATGCCAAAGCCGTGTTCCGCATCTTCAGTCCTCTTATCGGAAGAATGGAGAAAATCCTGTCCGGAGTCAAGGTGTGAAGTTGTGTCCCCCTGGTGTGCTCGAACAGGTCCGCACGTCAGCCATCACAGTCCGCATAGATGGCACGGGGAAGATTGGATCCGGCCAGCGGTGTTGTCTGTGACGACCCGGCCAGCGGCAAGCACGATGGTACGGTCGCAGACGGTTCGCAACCAAGCCAGATTATGTCCCATGATGATTCTGGTTTGGGGTATGTCCGCATCGGGACACGCTTGACAGGTGCATCTCAAACGGGCTTTGATAGGTCAATCATGGTTTCTGTCAGGTTGCGGGGGGTGTGAACATAATGACTCCACTGTTGAAGAACGAAGAATTCATTGTATTGTTGCTTGTTTTTACAGCAACTTTGCTGATTGTTCCATTCCAGGGAAAGATAATCCTGGAAAATGTACAAATGATATACCTGCTTCTTGTTTTTCTGGTTTCCGTCAAGATGGGGAGAAAAGCATCCATACTGGCATCATTTCTGAGCGTTTGTGCTTTTGCTTATTACTTTGTCCCGCCGCACTTTTCGTTTGCGATTATAGAGCCTCAATACCTGATCCTGCTTGTCGTGATGTTATTTATTGTCCTGACCACCTCCCATTTGACTGTTGGGTTGCGGACCCAGGCGAAAATTTCGGAAGATCGAGAGCGCAGCATTCGGTCCTTGTACCAGTTGGCCAGCAGACTGGTTGGCATTGTCAGTCAGGAGCAGATCATTGAGCCTTCTTATCAATTCATTGCCGTCAACTTTGATGCCCGTGCCATTTTGTTGTTGCCCGATGAACGAGGCAAGTTGATCGCGAGAAACGCCATGCCAGAAATACTGGATTTGGATCATGCGCAGAAAATTTTTGAAGACCATGATGATTCCTGGCAGGATCCCCTGGTGCGTCAATCCGGGAAACCTGTATATATTCCTCTTCAGGGTAGTTCGAATACTTATGGCGTTGTGGTGTTGGTTTCCAACAAAGCGATGTGTGAATTGACTTCCGATCAGGAATCCATCCTGAAAGCGTATGTCAACTTCGTCGGATTATCCTTGGAACGGCTTGCCTATGCCTCCAAGACCCGAAAAGCGGAAATGGAAATGGAATCGGAACGGTTGCGCAATGTTTTATTGTCCAGTCTCTCACACGATATACGTACCCCGATTGCCGCCATGGCCAGTATTGCGGATGCCATGGAATTGATCGATCCTCCCTTGTCCGTTGCCCATGTCGATCTGTTGGACACCATGAGAAAGCAGGTTCGTTGGATTCTTTCCGACATCAACAAACTGTTGGACATGGCGCGTTTGCAGATTGATTATGTCTCTTTGCACAAGGAGTGGCAATTTCTGGATGAGGTCCTGGGATCCGCGATCAAGAATTGTTCTGTTTTGTTGGATGGGTATGAGGTGTACACCAAGATTGAAGAGGATTTACCCTTGTTGGAAATGGACGGCATGATGATCGAACGTGTTTTTTGCAACTTGTTGGAAAATACCACGCGCCATACTCCTGTGGGCAGCCGTATTGAAATCAGGGCTCATGTGGATGGACCGTATGTGGTTGTACTGGTGATGGATAATGGTCCTGGATTGCCTCCCGGTCAGGAGGAGGCCATCTTTGAAAAATTTGTGCGCGGCAAATTACAACCCAGTGTGGGCGGGGTGGGGTTGGGGTTGGCGATTGTTCGCTCCGTGATTGAAGCCCATGCCGGAACCATCTATGCTGAAAATCGTCCGGAAGGCGGGACAAAATTTGAATTTCGTCTTCCCATCACGGAGTATCCTTTCGTGATTCCTGATATGGAGAAACTGGATGACTGAAACATTACGGGATGCCGTGTTGATCGAAGACGAGAAACTGGTGCGTCGGTACGTGGCGATGGCTTTGAGCGTCTCCGGATTCAAGGTATGGGAAGCGGATACGGCCCAGCAAGGCATCATCGAAGCGGTGACGCGTCGTCCAGAACTGATCGTGTTGGACCTTGGACTTCCGGATCGGGATGGGGTGGATGTGATTCGTGAATTGCGGGATATGTGTGACATTCCCATTCTGGTCTTGTCTGTGCGTACCGAAGAGGTCCAGAAAGTGGAGGCGTTGGATGCGGGCGCGGATGACTATCTGACCAAACCTTTTGGAGTTTTGGAATTGCAGGCCCGTATTCGTGCGGTATTGCGTCGTACACTTCCCAAAAGCAATGAAGCGGAGACGGAAAACGATAAAAATATGATGAGATTTGGTGATCTGTTTGTAGATATCAATCAGCGTCTGGTGACGCTGAGAGAGAAACCGATCCACTTGACCCCTCTTGAATATCGTATCCTGACGCTTCTGGTCACCAATGTTGGCCGTGTCTTGACCCATCGTCAGATCCTGCGCGAAATCTGGGGGGAAGGATACATGGATCGTCCTCATTATTTGCGGGTTTTTATGGCTGGTTTGCGCCGTAAGATCGAAGAGAATCCTGCCAATCCCAAATACATTCTCACTGAAACCGGTATTGGTTATCGGTTTGTCCCCTGTTGAGGCGCGCCTCTCCCCTGCGCAACATCGAGCCCTGCGACGTCCCGTTCTTTAAAGTTGACCTCAAGCGGATTGTTCCGATTGATCCCTCGGTAAGTCTTTTCAAGAATTGTATGTAAGTCTTTCCTTGTGATGCATAAAGATTGTATAAAGATTGTATTAATAACATATCAAGATCAATAAAGTCTATAAAAATTGTGCTAAATTTTCGATACAAGTTGGAAAGAGCCTTGCTGGTGTGTCGCGCTTTGTGTCACAGTGTAACAATCAGAAGTTTGGCATGCTTGCATTAAATCGATCAACACGATAGGGATGACACTGTCATTCATGGAAGTTTTAATCATATTTTATAGTTATACGCGAAGTTTTTTAAATGAATAGTATTTCTTTTGCATGGATCGAAGTTTCTATCAAACTGAAAAGGAGATCATATGAATCTTCAAAACATGGAAGCCACGGTTGATCCGGAACTCGTGCATCATTGGATTACGGCTATTGGTTCTGATTCTTCCGCGGCTGTTCCCATTCTGCAGGCTATTCAGGGTCATTATGGCTATCTGCCCCGCAAGGCCATGGATCTGGTGGTCGCCCAGACAGGTATCAATGCCAGTCAGTTGTATGGTGTGGCCACGTTTTACGCGCAATTCCGCTTGAAGCCTGTTGGGCGGCACATGATCAAGGTGTGTCACGGCACCGCCTGTCATGTTCAGGGCGCGGACCGGCTCAACACCTCCTTGCGTCATGCTCTGGGGATCAGCAATCCGGAACAAGATACCGCCAGCAATGGATCTTATACCGTGGAAAATGTGGCGTGCATCGGTTGTTGCAGCTTGGCCCCGGTGATGGTGATCGATGGGCAGGCTTTTCCGAATGTCAAAGGGGCTGATGCCCAACGTCAACTTTTCAAGCACGCCCGCGAGAACAATGAAATCCTGGCAGGTCAAGATGCTGAAAATTAATAAAATCAGGGTGCCAAACAAGGAGTGCCGATCATGAGCAACACCCAATGGACCATTACCGTTGGAGAAGGGTCGTGCGGTATCGCCGCCGGAGCCCCTGAGGTGACGGAACTGTTGAAGAAACGCCTCCCCGATGCCCAGTTCAAAAGCGTTGGCTGCGTGGGGATGTGCCACCGGGAAGTGATGGTGGAGACCGTCGATGACCAGGGCAGGAGCTATCTGTGGGGCAATCTGACCAAGAAAAATCTTCCCAAGGTGATCCAGTTTCTCCGGGGGGACGGGGTCTTGCCAAAGACGTTGCTGATCCGCTCCAGCGAGGAGCCGGATTGCGAAGGCGGACACTATCTGACCCGTCAGACCCGCATCGCCTTGCGCAATGTCGGACAATTGAATCCGACCTCCATGGCGCAATATCTGGACAGAGGCGGGTACGACGCCATCAAGAAGATCATCACCAGTGGCATGACCCCCGAGGCGGTCATCGAAGAGGTGAAAATCGCCAAAATCCGCGGACGTGGCGGGGCCGGATTCCCCACAGCCACCAAGTGGGGATTTGCCCGCAATGCCCCGGGTGATGTCAAATATCTGGTGTGCAATGGGGATGAAGGGGATCCGGGGGCGTTCATGGATCGCTCTTTGCTCGAAGGGGATCCCCACAACGTGCTGGAAGGGATGCTCATTGCGGCCTATGCCATCGGGGCGTCCAAAGGATATGCCTACATTCGCGCCGAATATCCTCTGGCGGTCCAATATTTTGGTCAGGCCATTCAGGATGCCCGTGAGGCCGGATATCTGGGTTATCATATCCTGGGTTCGGATTTCAGTTTCGATATTAAGATCAAGGAAGGGGCCGGAGCCTTCGTCTGCGGGGAAGAGACGGCCCTGATGGCCTCCATCCAAGGTGAACGGGGCATGCCGCGCATTCGGCCTCCGTTTCCCGCCATCAGCGGGTTGTTTGGCAAACCCACCATCATCAACAATGTGGAAACCTTGGCCAATCTCCCCTGGATCATCCAGAACGGTGGAGCCGCCTATGCGGCCATCGGGACAGAGAAGAGTTCCGGCACCAAGGTGTTCGCCCTGGCCGGAGCCATCGCCCGGGGCGGTCTGGTGGAAGTGCCCATGGGGGTGACCATCCGTCATGTCCTGGAAAATATCGGAGGCGGTTCCGCTTCCACCCGGCCCCTGAAGGCGGTTCAGTTGGGCGGGCCCAGCGGCGGTTGCATTCCCGAGCGTCTGTTCGATACCCCCATCGAGTACGAAGCCATCAACGCCACCGGAGCCATCATGGGATCCGGCGGCATGGTGGTCATGGACTCCAAATCCTGCATGGTGGATCTGGCCCGCTATTTCCTGGAGTTCACCGAAAACGAATCCTGTGGCAAATGCACCTTTTGCCGCATCGGCACCCTGCGCATGAAAGAGATCCTCACCCGGATCTGTGCGGGTGAAGGAACCATGGAAGACATCGATCTTCTGGAAGATCTGGGTCGGAGCGTTCAGAGTGCGTCGTTGTGCGGCCTGGGTCAGACCGCTGCCAATCCGGTGTTGACCACGATCAAGTACTTCCGCGACGAATACATCGCTCATGTGCAGGAAAAACGGTGTCCGGGCGGGGTGTGCAAGGGGTTGATCACACACACCATCCTGAATGACAAGTGTTCCGGCTGTTCCATTTGCGAGCGTTACTGTCCGGTCAATGCCATTACCGGGACTTTGAAACATCCCGATACCTGGGTCATCGATCCGAAAATCTGCATCAATTGCGGCATGTGCGCGGAGGTTTGCAACCCCGACGCCATTCTGGCGGCCTGACCGGGAGTCCATACCAAATGAGCGATACAATCACGATCACCTTGAATGGCCAATCCGTCGAAACCCGTGCCGATGCCACCATTCGTGACGTTGCCACGGAGCAAGGCATTCACATTCCGACCTTTTGCCATGATGACCGTCTCAAGCCTTTTGCCTCCTGTTTTTTGTGCGTGGTGTCGGTGGAAAAGGCCAGAGGGCTGTTGCCCGCCTGTTCCACCCGTGTCGCGCCGGGCATGGTGATTCATACTGACAGCGCCGAGGTGGTCAAGAGTCGGCGCATGGCTCTGGATCTGCTTCTGTCCGATCATGCCGGGGACTGCATCGCGCCGTGCGAGGCCACCTGTCCGGCGGGTATCGACATTCAGGGATACATCGCCCACATTGCCAACGGCGACTTTGAAGCCGCGGTCAGACTCATCAAGAAACGCAATCCGTTGCCGGTGGTGTGTGGTCGCATCTGTCCCCATCCGTGTGAATCCCAATGCCGGCGCGGACTGGTGGATGAACCCGTGGCCATCAATCCTTTGAAACGGTTCTCCTCCGAGTTCGATTTGACGCACGGTCCCTTTGTGCCCCAGGCCGGCGCGGAAACCAACAAACGGGTCGCCATCGTCGGTGGTGGTCCGGCGGGTCTGTCCGCCGCCTATTTTCTGCGTCAGGCCGGACACAGCGTGGACATTTTCGAGGCTCTGCCCGCTTTGGGAGGCATGGCCCGCTATGGCATTCCTCGTTTCCGCATGCCCTGGGACATCATGGATCGGGAGATCCGATCCATTCTGGATCTGGGGGTCACGGTTCACTACAACCAACGCCTGGGACAGGATTTCACGATTGCCGGCCTCAAATCCCAAGGATTCGACGCGATCCTGCTGGCCATCGGCGCCCACAAGGCCAAGGCCATGCGCGTACCCAACGAAAACGTTCCGGGGGTGATGGGGGGGGTGGATTTTCTGCGCAAGGTGGTCCTCAACGAACCCGTCGAGCTTGGAAAGCGGGTGGGGGTCATCGGTGGTGGCGATACGGCCATGGACTGTGCCCGGGTGGCCCGTCGTCTGGGGGCGGAAGTGACCCTGCTGTATCGACGCACCCAGGCCGAAATGCCGGCTCTGCCCGTCGAACAGGAAGAAACCCATGAAGAAGGCGTGGAATTCCGTTTTTTGACCGCGCCTGTCGAGGTGTTGCTGGAAAAGGGGCGGGCCAAGGGGTTGCGGGTCATCACCATGACCCTGGGAGAACCCGACTCCTCCGGACGCCGCCGTCCCGTGCCGTTGGAAGGCAGTGAAGAGGATCTGCCCTTTGATCTGATCATTCCCGCGATTGGTCAGGATCCGGACCTGTCGTGCATCGACAACGAAACCGACAAGCCGGAAGTCACCCGTTGGCAGACTTTCGTGTATGACGAAAAAACCCAGACCACCAACATTCCAGGTGTGTTCGCCGCGGGAGACTGCGCCTTTGGTCCCGACATCCTGATTCGGGCGGTCGGGGAGGGGCGTCGCGCCGCCGTGGCCATGGATCTGTATCTGAATGGCGCGGATGTCAAACTGATTCAGCCGTATGTCATCTCCAGGGGACGCCTGGAGGATCTGGACATGGCGGACTTTTCTCCCCGCTATGTCCACAAGAAACGTGCCCTGGAGTTTACCCATCCCCCCGAAAAGCGTTTGGCCGGCGAGGGATGGGCCCCCATCAATGTGGGTCTGGATCAGGTGCGGGCCATGGCCGAGGCCACCCGTTGCATCGAATGTGGTTGCAATGCGCGGTTCGATTGCGACTTGCGCCATTATTCGACCGAGTACGGCGCTTCGGAAAAACGGTTGGCCGGAAACAAACGGGATTATCTCCCGGATACGCGTCATCCCCTGATTCGTATCGAGGCGGACAAGTGCATCACCTGCGGTTCTTGTGTGCGGATCTGTTCCGAGGTCAGACAGATCCACGCCTTGAGTTTCATTAATCGGGGATTTGTCACCCGCATCGGACCCAATTTTGGTGATTCCCTGCAAGAGACCGGATGCGACGCCTGCGGCATGTGTATCGATGTGTGTCCCACGGGGACGCTTTCCGCCAATACCGGCAAAGAGGCTGGACCCTGGATCTGGGAGACGATGCAGACCACCTGTACCAATTGCAGCCGTGGCTGCGGTCTGGCGGTGCATGTGGCGGAAGGTCGTGTGGTCAAGGTGGGTTCCATCGATGGTGATCCGGTCAACGGGGCGATCATCTGCGCGGAGGGTCGGTTCAGACATCGTTTGCTGCCGGGTCGGATGGGGGAGGATGATCTCAATACCCTGACCTCTGCCCAGGCTTTGTTGTCTGGCAGTGGCAAGGTCGCGGTGGTGGTTTCCGCCAAACTGACGGTCGAGGAGAGTTATGCCGCGGCCCGGTTGGCGCGTCGATTGGGGGCTGGTTTTTATTACGGCTCGGGTCTGGTCATTCAAGATGCCGAAAAACCCCATGGCAAGATTCGCGGCGAGGCCAATGTCGCCCTGTTGACCCGTCTGGGTGCCAAACCCTGGCAGGACTCCACACCGGTCGATTGTCTGCTGCTGGTGAATGTCTGGGTGGACACTTCCCATCTGAACGGTGCCAAGGTCATTGCCATGTCCGTTGGTTCGTGTGGTCCATACATCCATGCGGAACTCAATCTGACCATGGCCGATCCGTTGATGACCGAAGGAGCCTTCCTGAACCGGGATGGCGCGTTGACCCTGTTGCAAAATTGTCTGCCCGCCGCAAAAGATCGGGCTGGCTATTGGGTCTTGTCGGCACTGGCCAACGAACCCGGATTGGCGGATTTGCAGACCTTGAGGCGGGAACTGGTCCAGGAAGTGCCGGAATTGGCCGCCTTGCTGAACAGCCGCGGCGAACGGGTCGCACCCACCGGATTGTCACCGCAACGGGTTGCGGTTGCCGATGATTGTCGGGAGATGGCTTTTTGGCTTGCAACCAAGACCTGGGCCTCTTCTGCTCCTCAATAATTCAGACCATGGGAAGGATTCGACATGCATAGTTTCGAAGAGGTCATCAACTTCGCCATACAGCATGAAGAAGAGGAAGCGGCCTTTTATCGGGAAATGGCGACCCGTTCCAAAACCAGGGATCAAAAGGAGATCATGCTGGAGTACGCCTTGCAGGAGGAGGATCACAAACGTCGCCTGCAAGGGATCATGGAAAATGACTGTTTCAAGGCTGGTAAACGTCGTTGTCCCGATCCCGACTTGAAATTGTCGGACTATCTGGTGGTGGACGACCGACCCAACAGCATGTTGGGTTATCAGGATGCGCTGTTGCTGGCCGCCAAACGGGAGAAGAAGGCCCGACAGTTGTACCTGGATCTGGCGGGTCGGGCCACCAATCCGAACATTCAAGCGGTACTGATGTTCCTGGCGGAACAGGAAGGAAAACACGCCAGTTCCTTGGAACAAAAGTATGACGATACGCTGCAATAATCGCTTTCGCTTCTGATTGATCTTTCCGGGTTGCGATCCAATCGGTCCATCTGCGACCCAATACCTTTACATTCATATGGATAAGCGTTCGGGGGAAGTCATTTTCCCCGAACGCTTGCTGTCGCCTTGTTTTTGTCGGTCTAACTTCATGAGGAGGGATTCTATGCAAATCGGTATTCCAAGAGAGGTTTATCCAGGGGAGCGGCGGGTGGCGGCCAGCCCGGATTCCGTCAAGCAGTTCATCAAGCTCGGTTTTACCGTGGCTGTGGAGAGCAATGCCGGGCAGGAGGCCAATTTTGCCGATGACGTGTTCCAGGAAGCGGGGGCCCAGATCGTTCCGGACGCCAAATCCCTGTTTGCCCAGGCGGACATCATCCTCAAGGTGCCCCACAACGTGCTCAACGCCAAGCACCACGAGCGGGAAGCCCAGA